>JAKAUH010001179.1 GCA_021818605.1 Planctomycetota bacterium | reverse complement strand
CCAGCAGAGTCCCGGGCTGCACGGGATCGCCGGCCCGCGCGAGCCGACCTTCGCTCTGACGAACGGCCCGTCGGGGTCAATCACGCCCAACTCCGACCACGGCCCGTTCCGGGTCAGCCTGCTGGGCGTGCACTACCAGCGCGACCTCAACTACGGCCCCTCGGGTCTGGGTGCCCGCGGAGTCGGCAACGGGGGAAATCCCGGTATTCCACGAGTGGGGGCACCCGGGCGGCGGAACAGGATCTACCCCGTCGTCAGCGAGCAATTCTCGGCCTCGCTCGCGCTGGCGGCTGAACCCCGGCTCAACCTCACCCAGAACGGGCCGCTCCAGATCACCGAGGCGGTCGACGACCGCGGCCAGTCGCTCATACCCCCGACCGACGAGACCGCGGCGGGCGGACGGCTGGAAGGTTACTTCGGCCCGACGTCGGGCTCCGTGCTGCACCTCCAGGCGCAGTTCCGCCGGCCGGCCACGCCGGGCCGCACCATCAAGCGGCTCCGCGGCACCATTCCTCTGAATGTCTGCTCGAGGCGCCCCGACCCACTGCACGTCCCGCTCGACCGGGCGGCCGGCAAGACGTTCGCCAACTCCGACGTCAACCTGACCGTGCACAGCATCCGTCCGGGGGTCGTCGGCTCCCAGACACTGCTGGAACTCTCCGTCAAGGCGAACGATCGGGCCAGTGCCGCCGACCAGGCCGACGCCGAGGCCTTCGGCGAGCTCTACCCGGTCGATACTCATCGCCTCCAGCTCGAGATCGTCGACAAGCGAGGCCAGTTCATCACCTGGTTCCCGTCGGGGCTCGACTCCGAGACCTCGCGCCTCACCCTGACCCTCAACGGGCAGGCCGGCAATCTCGTCCTCAAGGAGCTCCGCTATTACACGCTCACCCGGGCGACCGTGAGCGTTCCCTTCGAGTTTCGAGACGTTCCAATGCCGTGATCGACCAGGCCGTTCGGCAACGATCTTCTCCCTGAGCGCCTGAGAATATCGAGCGCATCGAGCCGGCCCAACGGCGATCCGCCCAGGAGGAATCGCGAAGAAGAGCCATGATCCGCGTGAGAGCGAAAAAACCCGACGGATTCCGGCGTTTCCAAAGGCAAACGCCTTGCGACGTCCCCGCTTTTCCGCTGGTTTTCTAGCTCAGCCGCGGATCGTTGAAAAAGAGTGGCGAGAAAGTCGATGGCCAGTGGGATGCCCATCCCTTCCTTTTTCGCGTTTTTCGGAGTCTGTCGCACGGGAACCGGTCCGGAGGATGGGCCGGGAGGAACGCGGCCCATGACGGCCGGACGCGATCGAGCCCGGATCGGAAGTCGGTCGGGTCGGGTCGGGTCGGGTCGGGACCGCGCCAGGCTCAGGGACGCTGGCGAAGTCGACTCCGGATCCCGGGTGCAAGCCGCAGTGGATCTCGGGGCGATGCGCCAGGATGCCGGTATCCTGGCGACGGTCTCGTTTTTTGCGGGAGAATCCGGGATTCTTACGTCCGGCTCAGGGTTGGCCAGCCCGGGTCTCGCCGGAGCCTTTCGAGGATTCTTCGGCCGGCTGAGCCGAATGTCAGAGCACCGAGTCCTTCGAGAGTCTCCCACCGCGCGTCGATCAGGCCGGGACCGGGTCGGGGCGTGCCTGGACGGCCTTCGCCGCGTGCGACCTCGAGAGTCACGCGGTATCTCGTCACGCCGAACCGCACCGTGGCGATCGCCGGGCCGATCTCGGCGGTGATTCCCGTCAGCCGGCGCACTCCCTCGGCCAGGTCGACTGGCTCGTCGAAGGATCGGCCCGCCGGGTCGGGACCTTCGCGGTGAATCGCGGGGAACTCCCAGAATTCCTCCCAGAGACCTCCTCGCCCGCGCTGGACGACGAGGTATCGGTCGCCTCGCGTGACCACCGCGCCCGCCTCGCGGACCTCGGTCGGGGCCAGCCGGGGAGTCGTCCTCGGAATGACATCCTGGAGACCGTGCCGCCGCGCCTCGCACAACGTGGCGACCGGGCAGAACAGGCAGCTCGGCTGCCGGGGCGTGCAGATCGTGGCCCCGAGATCCATCAGGGCCTGGTTGAAATTGCCGGCCTGCTCGGACGGGACCAACCGTGCGGCGGCCGACCAGATGCGGCGCCGGCCCGCGGTGGAAGTCGGGTCGTCCTCGAGGGCGAGCCACCGAGCCAGGACGCGCTGGCTGTTGGCCTCGACGATGGGCTCGGGTCGATCGAAGGCGAAAGAGAGCACGGCGCCGGCGATGTACGGGCCGACGCCGGGCAAGGCGCGGACCGCGTCCGGGTCGTCGGGGATCGTGCCACCGTGGGCCGCAACGACCTGTCGGGCGGCGGCGTGGAGCTGACGGGCCCGTCGGTAGTAGCCGAGGCCCTCCCACATCTTGAGGACCTCGGATTCGTCAGCCTCGGCCAGGCTGTGCATATCGGGGAACCGGCGGAGGAATCTCTCGTAATACGGGATCACGGCGGCGACCGTGGTCTGGACCAGCATCATCTCCGAGACGAGGATGCGGTAGGCGTCGCGGTCCGCGCGCCAGGGCAGCGTGCGGCCGGCCTCGCGATACCAGGCGAGCAGCCCGTTCCGGATTGCCTCCACCCGCGCCGGATCGTCCTCCGGTCGCTCCGCGTGGGTCGCCTCACCGTCCGCGTCCGGGGCGCCCGATACATCGACCTCCGACCGTGGATTTCGCGAGCGTCGTCGGACGGACATCCTCGATTCTCCAGGCTCCCGGATTGGGGGATTGGGAAAAAACTGCGGATTTTCAAAAAAGCTGCATCACGCCCGGTAAAGTTTCCTATAATCCCTGTATCTGACCAAGTGTGACACCAGCAGAGGGGAGGAAAAGATGACTGACCGTGAGATTCTCCTCTCGCCGATACTGCTGGTCGGTCACGCCCCCTGCCCCACTGTCGGGACCTGGAATCCGCAGACCTGCCCGAGCTTCTCCCCATCGAATGTTCCGCGCCACGCGGGGGCATCGTCAAGCGACTGACCCGGCGTCGAAGCCATTGCTGACTCCTGCCACCGCGAGGGCCGGCCGATCGACCTGCCGGCCTGGAACCGCTCGAACCACAAAGAGGTGGACCGTGAACGACCATTTGACCGCCGAGAGGCTGCCCGGTATCGGTGCGCGCACCGCCTTCGCTGCGAAGACGAATCCGGGCCGTCCGCACCATTCCCGTGACGGGGAGCCGAGCAAGGGCGCTGGCGAGTCCCACGGGTTTTCCCGGCGCTGCGACCCGCGGCCGGCTCGCACGCCGCTGAACGAGGACCAGCGCCGGCTGGTGATCGACCACATGCCGCTGGCCGGGCAGATCGCGCGGGAGTTCCACGCGGGCACGATGGACCGCGAGGAGCTGGAGGCCGAGGCGCTCGCGGCGCTGGTGGAGGCGGCGACGGCGTTCGACCCGTCGCGAGGCGTGCCGTTCGGGGCCTTCGCCCGGCCTCGCATTCAGGGGGCGCTGCGAACGTACCGGCAGTTCGTCCTTCATGCGTCGTGGCGGGGTGCGGCCGACGAGCGGCCGGTGTTCCAGGCTCTGAGCACCACCGACGACCTGCACGGCCGCGTGCTGGGCCGCGAGCCCGAGGCCCCGCTGGGCCAGGAGCTCGAGCGGCGCGAGGCGATCGAGTCGGCCGTCCGACTGCTGCCGCGGTCGCACTCGGTCGCCTTCCGGATGATTTATGTCGAAGGCCGATCCCGCGAGGAGACCGCCGCGGCGCTGGGAGTCTCGCGAGGCCATCTCTCGCGGATCAGCGTCGATGCCGTCAACTGGCTCGCCCACGAGACGCGCGGGTTGCTGGCGGGATAGCATGTCCCGCCAGTCTCCCGCCGCGACCCGGGTCGATCGTCAGGCCGCCCGATCGGAGGCAACGTCAAGATGCGCATGGCCGTGGCTGTCGAGATACTGCCGGAACGAGCCGACGACGTAGTGCTGCTGCTCGTCGGTGAGCTCGGGGTACATCGGCAGCGCCAGGGTCTCCTGGGCGGCCGACTCGGCCACGGGGAGATCGCCGATCTGGTAGCCCAGTGCCTGGAAGCAGGGCTGGAGGTGCAGCGGCACGGGGTAGTAGATTTCCGTGCCCACCTGGCGGGCGGTGAGGTACTCACGCAGGCCGTCGCGCAAGGGTGCCGGCACGCGAACGACGTACTGGTTATACACGTGGAAATTGCCCAGGCGCTCGACCGGCAGGGCGACCATGTCGTCGAGCTGATGTTCGGCGAACAGGGCGTTATAGCGCTCGGCCGCCGCGCGCCGGCCGGCCGTCCAGTCGTCCAGGTGCCGCAGCTTGACGCGGAGCACGGCCGCCTGCAAGGCGTCGAGCCGCGAGTTGATCCCGACCTCGTGGTGGTAGTACTTCGGCTCCATCCCGTGGACCCGCAACCGGGCGAGGGTGCGGCCGAGCGCGGGGTCATCGGTGGTCATCATGCCGCCGTCGCCGAAGCCGCCGAGGTTCTTGGACGGGTAGAAGCTAAAAGCCGCGGCCTGACCGAGCCCGCCGGCCCTGTGGCCCTGATAGGCGGCGCCGATGGCCTGGGCGGCGTCCTCGAGGACGAACAGACCGTGCTTCCGGGCAATGTCGTTGATCGCCCCCATCTCCGCCGTCTGCCCGTAAAGATGCACGGGCACGATCGCCCGGGTCCGGGGCGTGATGGCGGCCTCGATGAGGTTCGGGTCGATGTTGTAGGTGTCCGGTTCGATGTCCACGAACACCGGCCGCGCCCCGACTCGCCAGATCGTGCTGGCGGTGGCGAAGAAGCTATACGGCGTGGTGATCACCTCGTCACCAGGCGCAAGCCCCAGCGCCATGAGAGGGAGCAAGAGGGCGTCGGTCCCGGAGGCACAGCCGATCCCGCGGCCGGCGCCGCAGTACTCGGCCAGCTCCGCCTCGAGCCGCTCGACCTCCGGGCCCTGGACGAACAACTGGCTCTCGATCACCCGGCGCACGGTCGATTCGATCTCGTCGCGAATCCCCTGGTATTGCGACTTCAAATCGAGGGCTGGGACGGCGACGAATTTCGGCGGGACGCTCATCGGCGATCACTCCTTTGACGCCTCTGGCGGATGCCAAGGTCTTCAACCGGCCGGAGATATGCCCGATCTCCTTCCCTGGAGATATCGGCCGCCGCAAGCTAGTGCTTCGGGCGTTTTGTGTCAATGGCGGTCCTCGCGGACCGATTGCGAGACCTGAAGCGGCCGGGAACCAGCGAATGGCGGCATCCGGGCACCTCGCGGCGTCCGACCTCCCGTTCCGCGGCCTCGCCTCGACACGTCGGATCCGATACAGTCGGCATAACCCGCGGCGACCTGAACCCGGCCATCCCGGTGATTGCCTCCAACCCGAGAACAAAGATGGCGGTCATGAAGCACAATCGGCTTTCCCGGCGCGCATTTCTGCACACCTCCGCCGTGCTGGCGGGCTCGGCCCCGGTGATCGCGGGCTCGTCGAAAACCACGGCTGACGGCGAGAGCGGGCCGCTCATGGCCTATGTCGGGACCTTCAGCTCGCCCCTCGGCGACGTCCCGCCGACCCAGGTCGACC
>JAKAUH010000764.1 GCA_021818605.1 Planctomycetota bacterium | reverse complement strand
GCTCGCGCCGCCCGCCCGAAGCCGTAAACGATCGACAAGATTTTCCCGCAACAGCGCGATCGCGAATCGCGTCCCGACCGAGCGACCGAGCCCCGGAGGCCCACGACCGATGATCGAGGTGATCAACTTCACCAAGCACTACGGCGACTTCATCGCCGTGGACGACCTGAGCTTCTCGATCGGCCAGGGGGAGACCTTCGGCTTCATCGGGCCCAACGGCGCGGGCAAGAGCACGACGATCCGCTTCCTCGCCACGCTGCTCCGGCCGACGTCGGGCGAAGGCCGGGTCGCGGGCTACTCGGTGACCGCCGAGCCGATGTCCGTCCGCCGCGTCATCGGCTTCATGCCCGATGATTTCGGCGTGTACGATGGCATGAAGGTCTGGGAGTTCCTCGACTTCTTCGCCGTCGCCTACGAGATCCCCCGCTCCTATCGCAAGAAGATCATCGGCGAGGTGCTCGAGCTGCTCGACCTCACGCACAAGCGCGACGATTATGTCAACGGTTTGTCCAAGGGGATGAAGCAGCGCCTCTGCCTGGCCAAGACGCTGGTCCACGACCCGCCCGTGCTGATCCTCGACGAGCCGGCCTCGGGCCTCGACCCGCGCGCTCGGCTCGAGATGAAGGCGCTTTTGAACGAGCTGCGACAGATGGGCAAAACGATCCTGATCTCCAGCCACATCCTGTCGGAACTGGCTGATTTCTGCACGTCGATCGGGATCATCGAGCGGGGCAAGCTACTGGCCGCCGGCAGCATCCGCGACATCCAGCAGCAGATCCGGTCGCACCGCGTCATCAAGGTCCGCGTGCTGGACGAGTCCACCGACAGGGCCGCCGAGCTGCTGCGGAACGACACCTCGATCCGCACCGTCGAGTCATACGACCACACGCTGAGCGCCGAGTTCGAGGGCCAGGACCAGGACATGGCACGCCTGCTCGATCGCCTGATCCAGTCGGGCGTCGCCGTCCAGTCGTTCGCCGAGGAGCCGCTGTCGCTCGAAGAAGTGTTCATGATGATCACCAAGGGAATTGTGAGCTGATCCCCTCGCATCCAGCGCGGGGCCGGGACTGGCGCCGAGAGGGCCGATCGTGATCTTCCGAGACAATCCTGTCCTGACGCGCGAACTCCTCGTCACGCTGCGCTCGCCGCGCGCCTTCATCCTTCAGTTCCTCTACGTCCTCGCCCTGGGCGCGCTGGTCTTCTTCCAGTGGCCGTCGGACGAAGCGGGCGGACACATGGTCAACCCGGCCAAGGCGCGCCGGCTGTTCGACATCTTCTTCCTCGGGCAGTTCTTCCTGGTCTCGCTCATGGCCCCGACGTTCGCCGCCGGCAGCATCACCGGCGAGAAGGAGCGCAAGACCTACGAGCTGCTCCTGGCCAGCCCGCTGCGGCCCGGCACGATCCTCGTCGGCAAGCTGCTCAGCTCGCTGAGCTACCTGGTGATCCTGATCATCTCCAGCCTGCCTCTGATGATCCTCTGCTACCTGCTGGGCGGCCTGCTCCTGAGCGAGATCATGCGCAGCTATCTCGTGCTGATCCTCGCGGCCGGGACGTTCGGGCTGCTCAGCGTCGCCTGCTCGAGCTACTTCCGCCGGACCAGTTCGGCGCTGGTGGTCAGCTACCTGATCATCCTGCCGCTGGCGGTCGCCTGCGTCGTGCTGACCCGCACCGACAGCGTCCAGACGCGCGACTTCGTCTCGATCGCGGTGCTCCCGCCGTGGTGCCTGGCCACCTGGACGGTCCTGGGCATCCTGATCAACGGCCGGTTGCTCCGCCCGCCCGACGTCGGCAGCGAGGGGAAGGACGTCATCGACGAGGAAGAGGAGATGAGGTACGCCATCGGCGTCGTCATCGACCGCGAGCTGTTCCCCGACAAGCTGTTCGCGCCGGCCAAGCGCAACGACCTGATGCCCGACGGCACCAACCCCGTGCTCGACAAGGAGCTGCGAAGCGA
This sequence comes from Planctomycetota bacterium, assembly GCA_021818605.1. Classification (GTDB taxonomy): domain Bacteria; phylum Planctomycetota; class Planctomycetia; order Isosphaerales; family Isosphaeraceae; genus JAKAUH01. The sequence continues at coordinate 3,580 of JAKAUH010000764.1, read as the reverse complement.
GATCTTCAGCCAGGGGACGCTGATGCTCCGCGTCGTGATCCAGGTGAGCATGCTGCTGTCGATCCCGCTGATGGCCGCCCTGCTCTTCTTGCGCTCGGACCTGGCGGCGTACTACGTCGCCTATGTGTTAACCTTCAACCTGCTGGTGGGACCGGTGTTCTCGGCCGGCAGCATCACGCAGGAGCGCGAGCGGCAGACGATGAGCCTGCTGCTGACGACGCTCCTTCGTCCTGGCCGCATCGTGATGGCCAAGCTGCTGGCGGCGCTCCGCGTCTCGACGGTCCTGACGTTCCTCCTCACCGAGCAAATCCTGCTGGCTTACCTTTTGTTGCCGGAGCTCCGCGACCGGTTCTGGACGCTGGTCATCTATCTGCTCATCATCGCCGTGACCTGCCTCGCGACCTCGACCATCGGCCTGATGTGCTCGGCGCTGGCGCGCCGAACGGCCGTGGCGATGGTCTTCACCTACATGACGCTGCTGATCCTGTTCGTCCTGCCGATGGGGCTGAGTTGGTATCTCCAGACTTTCCCCAACATGAGCAAGGAGGCCCTGGGCGCCTTCACGATCACCAGTCCATTCTCGGCCGCGCTCAGCGTGCCGATGCACACCACGCGCAACGAGGCCTGGTCAGGTCAACCTCTCCCGGTCGAGGATCAGGTCCTGGTCCCGATCACCAGGGACATCCGCCTGCCTGTCTGGGCGATCTTCCTCATCGTTTACCCGCCGCTGAGCCTGGTTTTCTACACGCTGACCTATGCCGCATTCCGATGGCGATGGTGGCGATCCGGCGGGCTGGGATGATTGTTTGCCGAGATCCTGCCGATTCAATCGAGACAAATGAGATTGTCATAATAGTCGCTCGGGTATTCTTGCCCGACGGGGCCTGAGCATTCGGTAAGAAAGCCTGGCTGACCGACCGGACCAGGCTGTCACCGCAAAACTCGACCGTCCCGTCCTACCGGCACCCGGAACCCCGTCCCGCCCGGCCGGGGCGTGCTCGGGCCGGTCCGGAACCGGACCGGCGGCGGGAGGCAGACGCCATCGACGCAGGCTCAATGATCGTCTATTGGTTCAAGCGGCGGCGCCGAAAAACCGCAAACCTGGTCTGACCCCGTCAGTCCGCGATGACCGAGGCGAGTCCGCGAATGACGGCCATGCTGCTCCCCATCAGGCAGGTCCCCGTGGTAGGTCAGGCTCTCAGCCTGACGCGGCCGATCCCGGCCGATCCCGGACCGTCCGCCGGAACTCGCGTCAGTCTTCGTCCCGGCCCGCCCGCCGAAACCCCCGTCCCGCCCGGCCGGGGCGTGCTCGGAACGGTCCGGACCGGCGGCATCGAAAAAACTAGAAATTAGGTCTGACCCCAGGGTTCCCGTTGTTTTCGGTTCTTGACCCCTTTCCGGTTCTCTTGACCCCTTTCCGGTTCTTGACCCCTTTCCGGTTCTTGACCCCTTTCCGGTTCTTGCCGTGAAGGAATTTGCTGGATGCACCATTTAGCACTCCTCGGTCCGCGGCCGGGACGGACGCCTGGCTCCGGCGGCGTGCCGGACCCGGCCGGCCGGCTCGGCTCGGCTCGGCGGGCGGCGAACCGGCGCGGGCCGGGCTGGGGCGGGCTGGGGCGGGCAGTCGGGTGCGTTCGCGCCCGTACTGTGACCGACGAGTTCCCCGACGGGAGGATCGCATCCGCCTGGGAGAAGAGCCCGAGCCCGGAGTGAAGGGCCGGAAACCTTGTGGAATGACTCGGCCCGCCCTGGCGGCGGTCCTTCTCCGAGGAGAGCCGCGAGCGGCACGGAAGCCGCGAAAGGGATGTCGAGAAATTGGCGCGAATGGCGACCGGGAATGTCGCCGGGATCGGGTCAACCCACGTCGAGCGGGCTGCGGACCCCGAGCGGTCCGGCCTGGATGACGTGGGTGTAGATCATGGTGGTGCGGACATCCTTGTGGCCGAGGAGTTCCTGGATCGTGCGGATGTCGCGGCCGGCCTCAAGCAGGTGGGTGGCGAAGCTGTGGCGGAACGTGTGGCAACTGGCGTGCTTGACGATCCCGGCGGCGCGGATGGCCCGCTTGACGGCCTTCTGGATGGCCGATTCGGCCAGGTGGTGGCGCCGGACGATCCCGGTCCGCGGGTCCGCCGCGCGGCGAGATGAAGGGAAGAGGTATTGCCAGCCGATAAGGCGATCGGCGTGCGGGTATTTCGCGGCCAGGGCGTGCGGGAGGTGGACGCGGCCGAAGCCGTCGCGGAGGTCGGTTTCGTGGGTGGCGCGGACGAACTCGACCTGCCGGCGGAGGTGTTCGACGAGGCATTCCGGCAGGGTGGTGGCCCGGTCCTTCTGCCCCTTACCATCGCGGACGATGATGCGGGCCTGGTCGAAGTCGAGATCCTTGACGCGGAGGCGGAGGCACTCCGTCAGCCGCAGCCCGGAGCCGTAGAGGAGGCTGGCGGCGAGCCAGGCGGTGCCGTCGAGCCGGGCCAGGACGGCGCGGGCCTCGTCGCGGCTGAAGACGGTGGGCAGTCGCTCGGGCGTTTTGGCGCGGACGAGGCGGTCATCGAGCCATTCCAGCGGCCGGCCGAGGACGACCTTGTAGAGGAACAGCAAGGCGCTGAGGGCCTGGTTCTGGGTGGACGCGGCGACCTCGCGCCGGACAGCCAGGTGGTTGAGGAAGGCGATGACCTCGGCCTCGCCCATCTCGAGCGGATGGCGCTTGTCGTGGAACAGGATGAATCGTTTGACCCACTGGGCATAAGCGTCCTCGGTGCGAATGCTGTAATGCAATCGCCGGGTAGCCTCGCGGACCTGATCGAGGAGCCTGGGCATGAGCCGTGATCCTCCGCCGGGTTTCCGTCCATTTCCGCCCGAACCCTTGCCGAATGGCTGAAATCCGGGCATGATTGAGAGCTGACCGGGATTATACGGAAAAACGGGCGTGTTTCAATACGCCTGTCCAGTAGACGAATTCATGTTAGACGAAGTTCTCGTCCCTTTGAGGTGCCTTGCTGCAGATGCGTGACCTGAAGCTCACCTTCCGTTGTGAGGGCTGCGAGTCGATGATCGCCTTCCCGGCCTCTGAGGCGGGCATGATCCGCGAGTGCCCGGAGTGCGGTGGGTGGGTCGACGTACCCGAGGCCACCAGGCGGGACCCAAGCGAGTCCCAGCATACGTTGGCCAGCTTTCAAGAAGAGTTGAACAAGCGGTACTTCGAGGAGAATGTCCGCCAGCAGGCCGAGAAGGCGAGACAGATCGAGACTACCGATCGGCACCAGGAGTGGGTACGGCAGAACCTCGAGCGCGAATCGGCCTCGCTGGCGCGGCGGGAGGAGCTGCTCGAACGAGAGGCACGTCTCGTCGCGTGTTTCGAGCGAATCGCCGTGTCCTTCGAGGCGATCCTCGCGAAGTGGGCAAAGAACGTCTAACGTGGTGATGCAGCGGACCCCGCTGTGCGGGGCCGCTGATCTTGGTCGTTAGACGGCCTCATCCCGTGGCGCCCTGGTGGATCGGTGCGGGGTCGCGGAGCCTGGGGGCTTGCGGTGGCTTGACCGCTGCGGTACGCTCGCCGCCGTCGAGCCGAGCGCGTGATCGAGCG
>JAKAUH010000694.1 GCA_021818605.1 Planctomycetota bacterium | reverse complement strand
TGCCGCTCGCTGTACTTGATGGGCGCGATCTCCCTGTCGCTCACCCAGCAGCGGATCACCTCGCGGGTGACGCGGACGCGGAAGCGGTACCAGGTGTTGTTCGTATACTTGATCGTCTGCGTGGTCTCGTTCTCCGAGGCGTCCATGCCGTCGAGGCTCGAGAGCCCGGTGACGAACCCGCCCCAGCCGCCGTTGACCAGGGTGATGTACGACTCGCCCACCGGGAACGTCGCCGCGGCGAAGAAGTCCTCACCGGCCGTGCGCATCGCCTCGTAGGTCAGCTCGTAGTCAATTCTCGGCAGGTCCTTGCGAGTGGTGGTAATCCCGGTCATCGGCGTGCCGGTCGTCAGGACGATCCGGCCGCCCTCGACCTTCACCTCGCCCGAGTCGTGGAAATCCGCCTTCTTCCAGCCGTCGAGCGTCTTGCCGTCGAACAGGATGCGTTTGCCCTTGCCGGCCTTCGCCTGGTCGTGGGCGCTGGGCTTATCCTTATCCTTGTTCCTCTCTTTCTCCCCGGCGGCCGGGGACGCGGACTGAGCGGCGGCCGGCCGCGCGGCGATCGGCCCGACAAGACAGGCCGCGATGGCGACAGGCCACATCATAAGGACGGCCCGGCGGAATGGCCGCCCGGGGCGGCGGTCGGATCGTGGCGACGCGTTCACATTCATGGCAGGCTGGCCCTCGGTTGGTGTGCGGTGCCGCGCGCTGGGGCGGGACGACTCCGCCGAGCATAGCAGAGCAGCCAGGCGCCCGCGACTCCACTGGCCGCGTGCCTCGCGTGCGTTCGAAGAATCCCCGAGGTGTTCGAAGATGCCCGCGCAAACAGCGGGCATCTTCGTACGCGGCGGGCATCTTCGAAGGTCGAAGACGAGTCGAGCCGATGCAACCCGCCGATCCCTGGCCCCGGGGATCCGGCGGAACCCATTCAACCCATCCCGACGGACCGGGCGGCGTCTTGCAGATGGCTGGCTCACGGAAAGCCGACCCGGCCCGGCCACTCGCCGGACAGAGCCGGCTCCTGCAAAGGACTGGCCCGAATCGGCGGACGGGACGGGGCGGCCATGCCTGCTCCTCGCACCCGAGGCCGCCCATATGCGTCGGCGCTCCAATCAGCGGAATGCGCGCGACCCGAACCCGTCATAGGAGCCGAGCGCGACGGAGCCGGACGTCAGGCGGAACATCACATAGGTGCGGTCGAACCGCAGGGCCGGACCGCGGGCGAGGACCTCGACGCGCCCCAGCCGTTCGAGACCCGGCCGGTCGCGGTCTCGGCCGATGACGTGGAGCGGGGCGAGCCATGAGGTGCGCGGGACCAGGGAATCGAGAGGAATCAGGCCGGTCGGGGCTTCCTCGACCCGCCACTCCGCCAGCGACGCGGGCCGCCGCAGGTAGAAGAGGCGCACGGCCAGGTCGTGCGGGAAGGCGCCGAAGGGGCTCTCATAGGGCTTGCGGTCCCAGTCGTCGTAGAGGAGCACCACCGGCGACCCGGCGGGAATGCGACGGGCGGCCGACTCATAGAAGGCCCACTCGACGCCGCGCCGGTCGATCCGAGGGCCCAGTAGCCACGCGCCGAAGCCGCAGGCCAGCCCGATCGCCGCGAAACCGGCGACCGCGACGCGCCGGAGCCGGACCGGCGAGCGGCCGCGGCGGATCAATCGGCCCGCCAGCCTCGAGATCCCGAGCGCCGCCCAGATCGACCAGGGCACCTGCGCGGCGATCGCATAATGCGCGTTCTTCACGGTCGCCAGCGAGAGCAGAACCAGGGGCGCCGCCGACCATGCCCAGAGCAACCGGTCGCCCGCGACCACCGCCGCCGGGATGGGGTTCGGACGCATCCCATCGCCGATGCGCCGGGCTCCTCGCCGGGTTCCGGCCGACGCGCGGCGGAGCGAGTGCCACGCCCCGACGATCGCCAGCGGCGTCCAGGGCATCGCCTGGAGCAAAATCCCCAGGGCGTACTGCCACCACGGTTCGCCGGCGAACTCCGACGGCCGCGCCGCCAGGCGGTCGGTCACGTGCATCGTCCAGAGAGCCAGCGCCCCGGGGCCGTGCCGCAGGATCATCGCCGCCGGCCAGGCGAGCGACAGCACGATCGCCGCGACGGCGCCGGGCGGGAAGATCAACCGGCGCGCCGTGGACCACTCGCGGCCCAACAGGATCGCAACGCCCGCGATCGCCGCGAGCAGCACCGCGCCGAAGGCGATCCCCTTGACCAGCGAGGTGAGTCCCAGCAGGACGAAGAACGCCCAGCGCCAGCGTCGCCATCGGGTGCTCGTGCCATCGCCGACGCCCGCGCCGTGGGCGTCGGCGAACATCCGATCGAGCGCGACGACCGCCCAGGTGAGCAGGCAGGCGAGCAGGATGTCGGCCTCGGCCAGCCGGCCGCGCAGCGCGGTCCACACCGTGGTCGCCTGGATGGCTCCGGCGAGCAGGCCGATCCCCGGCCCGTAGTGCCGCGTCGCGACGGCGGATACGCCCAGCACCAGCAGGGCCGCCGCGACCGCCGAGGGGAACCGCGCGACCCACTCATCCACCCCGCCGGCAATCCGCCCGAGCCCGGCGACCAGCCACCAGGGCAGGGGGGGTTTCTCCAGCCAGGGCCGGCCGCCGATCGTCGGATAGGCCCAGGTGCGCGAGTCGAGCATCTCGCGCGCGCCCTGCGCCACGAACGCCTCGTGGTAGCTCAGCCGGCCCGACGAGCCCAGGCCCGGCAGCAGCACGGCCGCCGACAGGGCCAGCAGGGCCAACAGCCGGATGATCCCCGATCGCCACGGCGGCGCGCCGCTGGGACCGGAACCGGGGTTGGGTCCATCCTTCTGCGTCGTGAGCGGCACCATCCGTGGGCCTCGCTAGGTCTGGGGGGTGAATTGGTCGGAGTCGCGGCGTCAGCTCCTCCGCCTGCGCCGCCGCGGGGCTACCTGCTCGCGAAACGAGTCGAGGTCCGGGCAAATGGCGGCGAGCGTGACGAGCTCCTCGAGCCCAGGGTCGCCAACGGCCTTCAACTCCTTTTTCAACGACCTCGCCTCCGGCCCGAAGCGGGCCACGAGAACGGCGACGATACTGTCGCGCCGGGCCTCGCGCCGGCCCTTCTCCAGGGCCTCATCGATGATCCCCTGAATCAGCGGCGAACCTGACTTCAACATGGCCCTGGTCCCTCCCAGCCGCCTGAACAGCCTCGGGTCATTATACTCCAGCCCGGCGAAGACATGCGTCACCGCGAGCAGGTTCAGGACCTCATCAGCGGGCGCATCGCGATGGATCCGCTCGCGGCATTCGTCCAGGATCGCATCCAGCGGGCGGTCGAGCAAGGAGAGCGGCACCAGCGGGATCAGCCCGACATCGCCGGCGTCCAGCAGCTCCTCCGCGGGGACTTTCCACAGCTCGATCACCTTCCACTCGACGCGGATGCTCGTCGTCCCCTCCTCGCTCGGAATGACCAGCTCGCGTGGCGTCGGCTTGCGGCCCCGGGGAAGCAGGATCAGCGTGATGACCTCGGGCACCACGCCGCGCACCAGGTAGATGAGCTGCGCCACGTCCGCCGCCTGCTTCGCCAGGCGAGTGTAGGCGTACGTCGAAATCTCAAGCGCGACCAGGATCGGGTGCGGCCGGCCCCGGCGATGGACCTCGATCAGCCCGTCGGGGAGACGTCGCGGCTCGACCGGCTCGGCCTGGACCGCCTTCCACGACGCGATCCGGCGGATGCCGGCCAGCCGGACCAGGGCATCGGCATGGAAACCGATCAACCATTTGCCCCCCCTATCGCGCTCCTGCATCAGCGGGGCCCTCGGCCTGCACGGAGGATCCCGGCCTCCCCCACGAGGTCCGGGCCGGCCCTTGTCCCATCATCGGGCCGCGTCGTCAAGCGAAACGACCGTCGCGACCGTCGCGACCGGACCCCTGATGATCCACAACCCCCGGGGGAAAACCTGTCGATAACTCGTTGATGGGCGGAGTACCAGCGGGGCGCCATCGACAGCCCCCCGGATACCCGTCGACGACGCCAGACACAGCCGTGCCGCCCCTGCCGGGACCACCGACGGGGTTATCCACAACTTTTCCCCCGCCGGGCCAAGGGACGTTGTGCTCGACTAACAGCTTTGGTATCATGGCCTTGTTCGATCGCCGACCTGCTGTTGTCCACGGCCGTATCCCCGCTCTAAGAATGATACGGCGATATTCTCCCCTTCTCTAAATACCGGGGAGCGGCTCGATATCGAGGAGCGAATTGAGTGAGGGCCTTGTGCAACCGTGAGGGTCTGCTCACGGCGTTCGGGCTGGTCAGCGGCGTGGTCCCGGCGCGGAGCCCCAAGCCGATCCTCCAGAACGTCAAGCTGATCGCCGACGCCGATGACGGCTCGGTCCTCATGGGAACGGACCTGGAAGTCGGGATTCGCCACCGGGTGCTCGGCGTGAAGGTCGACCGACCCGGCGTGGTGATTCTGCCGACCTCGCAGATCGGTCCGATCCTGAGGACCAGCAGCGACGACGAGCTCGACATCCAGGCCGAGGACGATCGGCTGGTGATCCGTGGCCTGCGCTCGGAGTTCACCCTGCCGGTGGAGGATGCGAGCCTCTTCCCGGAGGTGCCTGACTTCAACGCCACCGGCTATCATGTGGTCTCGGCCGCCGATTTGAAGCGATTGATCCGCCGCACGATCTTCGCCACCGACGTCGAGACCACGCGATACGCGCTGGGGGGCGTACTGGTCGAGCTGACGGCCGATTCGATCGCCATGGTCGGCACCGACGGCCGCCGGCTGGCGCGGATGAAGGCCCCGGCCGAGGTCGAGAACGACCCGCCGCCGCCCACGGGCTCGCCCGTGATTCCGGTCAAGGCACTCAAGCTGATGGAGCGCCACCTGGCCGACGACGATCCGCCGGTGCATCTGACCATTCAGTCCGGGTCCTCCGTGCTGATGCGGACCGACGAGGCCGTGATCTACAGCCGCCTGGTCGAGGGGCGATTCCCGCGGTATCAGGACGTCTTTCCGGCCAGCGTCGAGGTCAGGATCCCGCTCGAGGCCGGTTCGCTGCGCACGGCTGTCGAGCAGGCGTCGATCGTCACCAGCGACGACAGCCGCGGCGTCGATTTTCGCTTCGGCGGCGGAATGCTCCGGTTGACCAGTCAGTCGGCCGACGTGGGCAGCTCGCAGGTCGAGCTCCCGATTCCCTACGACGGCAAGGCGGTCGAGATCACCTTCGACCCCCGCTACCTGGTCGACGCGCTCAAGACGCTCGACGACGCCACCGCGATCACGGCCGAGCTGATCGACGCCAAGAACGCCGCCGTGTTCAAGACCGACGACCAGTACACCTACGTCGTCATGCCGCTGACCCGCGAACGCTCGTGAATCCTGACCCGGCCGGCCGATGGCCGGGGAATCAATCCTCCGCCCCCTGGACCGGGCTGCGTGCGGATCGGATGGATCAGCCCGGAGCCGGCGGCACGGAGCGAACGGAACAGGCCCGCCGGGGCGTCGTCCGGCGGCCTCGTCACACCAGCCATCGAGGATCCGATGAGATGATTCCTGACTTCTAGCGACATCAAAAAAATGG
>JAKAUH010000550.1 GCA_021818605.1 Planctomycetota bacterium | reverse complement strand
TGGCATGGCGGGTCGCAAGGGGAGGGTGGCTCTGAGGCTGACGCGGGTCCGGCCGATTTGCCGGCAGTCGCGAAGGAGCCGCGAGGGCCGCCGCTTGCAAAGCCTTGCCACGCCAGGCTCGGCGCGAGACAATAACCTCAGACACTCCTGGACTCGTTAGGATACAGGAAGCGCTCAAGACGAATCGTAGTCTCTTCGGGTCTTGCCCATGCCGCGCACCGTTCTGGTGGTCGACGATGAGCGCGACGCCAATGACATCCTGGCCAGTCTCGTTCGCCCCCACGGCTTCGAGCCGATTCAGGTCTTCTCGGGGGCAGAGGCGCTCGCGGAAGTCGCCCGGCGGCATCCCGACCTGATCCTGCTCGACCTGTCGCTGCCCGACATCGACGGGTTCGAGCTCTGCGATCGGCTGAAGCGGGATCGCGAGACGAACCTGATTCCCATCATCATGATCACCGCGCACCACAACGCGAAGGAGCGCGCGGCCGGCGTGCGGGTCGGAGCCAACGGCTACCTGATCAAGCCCTTCACCCCCGAGCAGCTCCGCCAGGCAATGGACGAGGCGATCACCTGGCACAACGAACACCAGCAGCACGGGACGACCGGCGAGATCAACTTCGACATCCGTAGCGAGCTGAACTACCTGGCGCAGGCCAGCGACATGCTCGCCGACCTGTTCGCACACACGCCGCTGACCGAGCGGCACATCAAGGACCTGAAGCAGGCCGTGATGGAGATGGGCGGCAACGCCATCGAGTGGGGCCACCGCAAGAACGCCGACCTGGTCCTGCGGATCACCTACCGGATCAATCCCAACTCGGTGACGCTGATCATCAAGGACCAGGGACCCGGCTTCGACCCCAGGGACCTGCCGCACGCCGCCTGCGACGAGGACCCAATCCGTCACCTGGAGATCCGCAACGAGCTGGGACTCCGCGAGGGCGGCTTCGGCATCATGCTCGCCCGTGGGCTGGTCGACCGGTTCTGGTACAACGAGAGCGGCAACCAGGTCACCATGGTCAAGCACTTCGAGACGCAGAATTCGGCCGAGTCGTGAGGTCCCGCGCGAAAGCCGAGCCGAGCCGAAAGGCTGTCGGTTCGATTGCGCGAAGAAGTGGCGACTTCCTCGCTTCCCAGGCTCTCAGGCGCCCAGCACGCCGTCGGGGCGGGGCAGGGCCCCCCAGCCGAGCTTGGCGCGAAGGGTACGGTAGAAGCTGTGGCCAGGGATCCGGACCATGGGGAACGGCGTGGTGCCGCGGCGGATCGTGATCCGGTCGCCCGAGTGGAGCGGAACCTGCACCTGGCCGTCGATGACCAGAACGGTCGCGACGCCGTCACCCATTGGGGTCGCCTCGTAGACCTTGTGCGCCGAGTCCACCAGCGGGCGCTGGGTCAGCGTGTGCGGGCAGATCGGCGTCACGACGAACATGTGAGCGTTCGGGGGCAGAATCGGGCCGCCAGCGGAGAGGCTGTGCGCCGTTGAGCCGACCGGTGTGGCGACGATCAGGCCGTCGCCGCGGTAGGTCATCACGCTCTCGCCGTCGATCGACAGGCCGATCTCGACCAGGTGGAAGACGGGCGCCGCGCGGATCACCGCGTCATTCAGGCCGCGAAAGACGCGGGTCGGTCCGCTGCGTGGGGTGAGCGTGCACTCGAAGGTCATCAGGTTTTCGACGGTGAAGCGTCGGTCGGCGAGGTCGGAGATGCGCTCGCAGCAGGCGCCCGGCGTCAGGTCGGCGAGGAATCCGAGTCGACCGACGTTCACGCCCAGGACGGGTGTGGGGCGGTTCTCCATCCGGCGCGCGGTGTGGAGCACGGTGCCGTCGCCGCCGAGGACGATGGCCACGTCGGTGGGCAGATCGGCGAGCCGCGAGTCGGCCGAGAGGTCGACGCCGGCCGGGTCGAGACCGGGCGTCGCGGCCAGGGTCCGCTGGAGCGTGGCGGCCTCGGCGTGAACCTCGGGCTTTGTCCCATTACCGAGAATCATCACGCGAAGCGGGCCGGGACTGGGACTGGGCGCGGTCCCGACCCCGATGGCCGGGTCCTGCTTCCGCGGGTCGGACTTCTTGGCCGCGGATCCCATGGGTACGAGGCCCTCACGAGGTCGAATCGGTGGCGGGCCCGGCCGGCCGGCTCAAAGCGCAGTGGCGGTGGGATTGGCCGCGATCAGCCCGCGATCGGAGCCTGCGCCCGGTCCGGCCCCGGCGGAAGCGGCGGCCTTGACCTTGGCGAGATCGGGAACATGAAGGCCGACGGAGCGGGCCAGGTCGAGCACGGCGCGGGTAATGCCGTCGACGTCGAGGCCGACCTCGGCGAACTGCTCGTCGCGCTCGGCGTGCATGATGTAGCGGTCGGGCAGGCCGAGGCGGCGGAGGTGCGTCGTGGGCAGCCCGGCGTCGCTGGCCGCCTCGAGCACGGCTGAGCCGAATCCGCCCATGAGGCACCCCTCCTCGACCGTGAGCACGAAACCGCATTCCTCGAGAGCCTTGGCGATCGTGTCGCGATCCAGCGGCTTGATGAAGCGGGCGTTGATCACGCCGACGCGCAGGCTGTAGATCTGCCGCAGGCGCTCGGCGACCCGGAGACAGGTGCCAACCATGGTTCCACAGGCCAGGAGCACACCGTCGGTCTCCCACTCGAGGATCTCGGCCTGCCCCAGCTCGACGGGCTGGACGTCGCGCTCGATGATATCGAGATTGGCACGGGGATAGCGCAGGGCGACGGGCGCGTCATGGGTCAGGGCGAAGTCGAACATCGGGCCGATGTCCTGGGCATCGCCGGGGGCCATGACCACCATGTTGGGGAAGACGCGAAGATACGCCAGGTCGTAGCTGCCGTGGTGGGTGGGGCCGTCGGCGCCGACCAGCCCGGCGCGATCCAGGCAGAAGACGACGGGCAGATTCTGGAGCGCGACCTCCTGGAAAATCTGGTCGTAAGAGCGTTGGAGGAAGGTGCTGTAGATGTCGACGACCGGCCGCGCGCCGGCCCGGGCCATCCCGGCGGCGAAGGCCACGGCGTGGCTCTCGCAGATGCCCACGTCAAAGAACTGGTCGGGGAAGGTCTCGCGGATCCGCTGGAGCTTGTTCCCCTCGCACATGGCGGCCGTGATGACGGCGACCTTGGAGTCGCGCTGGCAGGCGGCGAAGAGGGTGTCGCTGACGGCGTCGGTGTACGTGCGGCTGGAGGAGGTCTTGAGCGGCACGATTCCGTCGGCGGCCGGCTGAAAGGGCGCCGGGGCGTGGAACTTGACCGGGTCCTTGACCGCGGGCTCGAAGCCGTGGCCCTTGTTGGTCAGGATGTGCAGCAGAACGGGACCGTCCATGGCCTTGACCCGCTCGAGGTAACCGCGAAGGGTTTTGAGGTCGTGGCCGTCGATCGGTCCGAGATAGACGAACCCCAGTTCCTCGAAGAGCATTCCGTGGTGAAGCGAGGCCTTGATGGCGTCCTTGAACTGCTGGAGGAGGCGCTCGGCGTGCTCGCCGACCAGGGGGATATTGGGCAGGAGCCACTTGACCCGCCGGTTCCAGTCGTTGTAGGTGGTGGACATCCTCGCGCGGTCGAGATAGTCGGCCAGCCCGCCGACGCGGGGGCAGATCGACATCTTGTTGTCGTTGAGGATGACGAGCAGCTTCTTCTTGAGCCCGCTGGCGTGGTTGAAGGCCTCGAAGACGATGCCGGAGGGAAGCGCTCCGTCGCCGATGACGGCGACCGAATGGCGCTGCGACTCGCCGACCAGGTCGTCGCCGACCTTGAGCCCCAGCGCGGTGGAGGGGGCGCAGCCGGCGTGCCCGGTCATGAACAGGTCAAACGGGCTCTCGGCCGGGTTGGGATAGCCCATCAGGCCGCCCCTGGTCCGGATCGTGCTGATCTGGGCGGCGCGGCCGGTGATGAGCTTGTGGGGATAGACCTGGTGCCCGGTGTCCCAGATGAGACGGTCGCGGATGAAGTCGAAGGTGAGGTGCAGAGCGAGGCAGAGCTCGACGACGCCGAGGTTGCTGGCGAAGTGGGCGGATCGCCGGCCGACGACGCCGATGAGCTGCGAGCGCATCTCGGCGGCGACCTGGGCGAGCTCGGCTTCGCCAAGGCTCTTCAGATCGGCCGGTGAGTGGATCCGTCCGAGGAGCGAATCGGGAGCAAGCATCAACGATCCCTTTCCAAAAGTGCCAGCGCCAGTCCGCGGAGTCGGTCGCCGCGGGAGCCGAGGGGTTCCAGGGCGGCGACGGCCTCCTCGGCCAGTTGCCGGGCGAGCTCGCGGCTGCCGTCGATGCCCAGGAACCGGGGGTACGTCCATTTGCCCAGTTCGGAGTCCTTGCCCACGCGCTTGCCCATCTTGGCCTCGTCCCCCTCGATGTCGAGCAGGTCGTCGACGATCTGGAAGGCCAGGCCGACGGCCCTGCCGTAGCGGTCGAGCGCCTGCACGCCGGGCTCGGAGGCCCCGGCGATCACGGCGCCCATGCGCAGCGGGGCGCGGAGCAGCGCCCCGGTCTTGCGGCGGTGGATCGCCTCGAGCTCGGCGACCGTGCCGTCGGCCGGCCCGCCGGACGCCTCGGCACGCCCCTCGGCCTGGAGGTCGGCCATCTGGCCGGCGACCATCCCCCTCGGCCCGGCCGCCTCGGCGAGGATCTGGACGCAGCGCAACGCCGCCGAGGCGGGCTGCACATCGCACGCCACCACCTCGAAGGCCAGGGTCAGCAGGCCGTCGCCCGCCAGGATGGCTGTTGCCTCGTCGAACGCCTTGTGGCAGGTCGGCCGGCCCCGCCTCAGGTCGTCGTCGTCCATCGCCGGCAGGTCGTCATGGATCAACGAATACGTGTGGACCATCTCCAGCGCACAGGCCGCCGGCAGGGCCGATTCGGCCGTCCCCCCGCACGCCTCCGCCGCCATCAGGCAGAGGAGCGGCCGCAGCCGCTTACCACCCCCAAGCAGACTGTGCCGCATCGCCAGCGCCAGCCGCGCCGGGCACAACGCCGAGGGGGCCGCGTCCACCTCCGGCAGATAACCCGCCAGGGTCTCATCCACCCGCCGACGGGCCCGGTCCAGATACTCTTCCAACCCCGCCGGCTCGGTCGCTCGCGTCGCAGAACTCGTCATGGTCCTCGTCGTCATCATGCCAGAGCCGCGTGCCGATGGCCGGACGCCTCGCCCCATCTCTCGTCGAGCCGAGGGACGATCGCCACAACAGGTCGTCCTCCCCGTCCGTCCTCGCAAGGCGACGTTATTGTGGACTTTCCACCCGCGAAAGTCTACATGAGACCCACGAAAACTTTGCAAGGCAAAGTTGGGCTGGGCGCTTTGTATGCGATTGTTACGGCGGCTCGCGGGCCATGGATCGATTCCCCGAGCGCCGGCCGGGGGTTTCCGACGGAAAGAGGGTGCCTGGCGATCCCGTCAGACGGTCGTCGTGGGACCTTCCTTATGGGTCCCGAAGGGCCAGGATGCGGGGCGATGATCGGTCAGTATTGAGACGGACGGCGATCCGGCGCGGCGGCGCCCGGTTCGGGGGAGGCGGTGGGACGAGCGTCGAAGGGAGCAGTGGAGGGGTTGCCCTGATCATCGACG
>JAKAUH010000812.1 GCA_021818605.1 Planctomycetota bacterium | reverse complement strand
CGTGGCCGCGATGTACCTCGCGGTGCTGGGGGTCGAGGAATACGTGATCACGCCCCTGGTGATGGGCCGGTCGCTGGACCTCAACGGCACGACCGTCCTGATCGCCTGCCTGTTCTGGGGCTATCTCTGGGGCCTGGTCGGCCTGATCCTCGCCATGCCGATCACGGTGAGCGTCAAGGTGGTGTTTCAGGCGGTGCCCGAGCTGAACCGATGGGCCGAGCTGATGTCGGTCGACTGGCGTTCACCTGACGCCGATCCGATCACCGAGGTCTTCATCGCCCCGGCGGTCGCGCCCGAACGCGAACGCGAACCCGGGTCCGGTTCTGGGTCCGCATCGACTCCACCGGGCGAGATGCTCGATCTGGAAGGGCCGCAGCGACCCGGCGCGGCGGAGCCCGCCCAGACGAGCGCATAGATGCGGGCGAGCATGCGTGGTGCGCCGTCATGAGCTCTCAGCGGGCGATTTTCTGATCGGGGCTGCGTCGACGCCGCACGGCCAGCAGGGCCTCGAGCTGCGCGTCGGTCATGGCCCAGAGGCGGCGGCGTGGACCGCCCTTGCGCGACGGAGGCGCATAGCCCAGCGTGGTCGTCTCAAGGCGTCGGTCGCGGATCAGGTCGTTGAGCGTCTTGACGCTGATCCCACCCAGCATCACGGCAATCTCCTCCGGCGTATGATGCTGCGAATTCTGGCTCGATCCTTCGCTCATCCGTTGGCTCTCCCTGGCGGCCGGTTTTGCCTCTTCCCGATCCACCCCTGGGGACTAGAGCGTCATCCGGCCGCACGATGGCCCCGGTGAGGGGCGAGGATCGATTGGCGGAGGCGAGGTGGAGGGTCTCCTGAGGGCGACAACGCGGCGTTCGTGGTAGGATCGGGAGCGACGCGAAACGGGACGGGTCGTGCGGCATCGGATCGGGTCGTGCGCGAGCGAGCGCACGAGCGGGGACGCGACATGAGAGCCATCGTGATCGACGGTTACGGCGGCGCCGACCGGCTGCGGCTGGACGAGCGTCCCGAGCCCGTGCCGGGGCCCGGCGAGCTGCTGGTGGACGTCCGGGCGGCGTCGGTCAACCCGGTCGACTGGAAGATCCGCCAGGGCGACCTGAAGCTGATCCTGCACCTGGGGTTCCCGTACATCCCGGGCGGGGACATCGCCGGCGAGGTCGCGGCGGTCGGGCCAGGCGTGACGCGGTTCCGACCCGGCGATGCGGTCGCGGCCTTCGTCGACCTGAAGCGCGGCGGCGGTTATGCGTCGCGGGCCGTCGTCAACGAGTCGGCCGCGGCGGCGAAACCGGACTCGCTCAGCTTCGCCCAGGCGGCCTGCCTGCCGATCGCCGGATGCACGGCACTCCAGGCGCTGCGGGATCACGGACGGCTGCTCGAGGGCGATTCGGCGCTGGTCACCGGCGGGGCCGGTGGCGTGGGACACTTCGCCGTGCAGGTCGCCGTCGCGATGGGCGCGACCGTGACCTCGACGTGCGGGCCGTCGAACGTCGAGTTCGTCCGGTCGCTCGGAGCCGAACGGGTCATCGACTACACTCGCGAGGATTTCACCCGGCTGAGCGATCGGTATCATGTGATCCTCGACGCGGTCGCCGCCAGCTCGTTCGCCGCATGCCGCGGCTCGCTGAATCCGGGCGGGACGTACATCACCACCCTGCCCGGCCCCGGCATGTTGTTCTGGAGCGCCGTGCAGACAGCCGTCGGTCTGGTCGTCCCCCGGGCGCGGCGAGCCCGGTTCCTCTGGGTCAAGACCGAAGCGGCCGACATCGCGACCCTCGGCCGGCTCGCCGACGACGGCCGCGTGACGCCCACCGTCAGCCACACCTTCCCCCTCGATCAGGCCGCCGAGGCCCACCGCCTCAGCGAACAGGGGCACGTGCGCGGTAAGATTGTGCTCGAGGCTTAGCACCGGCTTCACGCAAGACTTCCTAACCGCCAAGGCTTGCACACATGTTTTCCCTGCCCAAGAGGCCGCCCCTGGCGAGGTCCCCAGCGCCCGTCCGCGATCCGCACCCTCGTTCCCGACGGGAACAAGGGCGGCCTGCGACTCGTTGAGTTGAGAAGTCGGAAGGGTTCACGGACTGCCATCGGCCTTATGGTGCAATTCTATGAGTCATCCTTCGGTCACCTCCGATGACGCCTCTCTCAGATCCACCTTCGTCGAGAAGCTTGTCGAGCATGTATTTATTTCCGAAGTGATACAGGATGTTTACTACGCCTTCGGGAGAACAGTGGAGGTGCTCCGATCCGAGGTCGATGCCTCGGGTTATGACATCGTGTTCGAGTGCAACGGCATCTTGCGGCATGTTCAACTAAAGACCTCGAAGCCGGAGGCCAAGGCCGGCGGACAAAAGGTGAACATGGCGTTGGCCGAGAAGCCGAGTGGTTGCGTTGTCTGGGTGATTCGGGATGAAGACCGCCTGACGCACCGAATCCGGCTCTCTTACCTCTACTTCGGCGGTGAGGCGGGAGAACCTCTGCCGCCCATCGCAGATTTCAGGGTGGCGAAGCACCCCAAGGCCAACACCCAGGGCGTCAAGCTGGAGCGAGCTGCACTACGAGTGATCCCTAAGGGCCGTTTTGTTCGTGTCCCGACGACCAGGGAACTCATTGGGCACCTCTTTGGGCTCCGTGCAACGCCCGATGAGGCGATCCTCCAGGAAATTCGATCGGAGGAAGAGGCCGACGATGAGTAGCAAGCTCCCCGTGAACATCGACGATCTGCTCCGCCAGCGGAAGGTCGAGGGGGACCGCATCGAATACAAGGCAGGCTGGAACCCCGACCCGATCCTGAGGACCCTCTGCGCCTTCGCCAACGACTTCGAGAACCTGGGCGGCGGCTCCGTCGTCATCGGTCAAGACTGCGACGGTGATGGCCAGCCGATCTTCCCGCCCAAGGGCGTCCCCTCGAACCAACTGGATAAGATCCAGCGAGAACTGATTGGGTATTGCAACCAGATCCAGCCGCCCTACTTCCCCATCCTGAGCATCGAAGGCTATGAAGGTCGGACCTTGGTCGTGCTCTGGGCACCGGGCGGGCAGAATCGCCCTTATCGGGTCCCCAAGGAGGTCACGTCCAACCAAAAGGAGCTTCACTACTACATCCGACGCTATTCCAACACCGTCGAGGCCAGCGGGAATGCCCTGCGTGAATTGATGGACCTGACGGCCACCGTGCCGTTCGACGATCGGATGAACCACCACGCCGACCTGGACGACCTGCGGCTCTCGCTGATCCGATCCTTCCTGAAGGAAAACAGGAGCGGCCTCTACGCCCCCTCGGCGAGGATGCCCCTGGCCGACTTGGGCCGCAACTTGAACATCGTGGACGGGGGCGACGAGTACCTCAAGCCCCGCAACGTGGGCCTGATGTTCTTCCACGAGGCCCCGGAGTCATTCTTTCCTGGGACGCAGATCGAAGTCGTCCGCTTCCCCGAGGGGGTTGCCGGGGGCAACCTCGAAGAGAAGACCTTCAGGGGACCTTTGCACCACCAGTTGCGGGATGCCTTCGCCTACCTGAAGAACCGGGTCATCGAAGAAAGGGTGGTCAGGTTGGCGGACCGGGCCGAGGCGAATCGGTTCGTCAACTACCCATTTCCTTCCCTCGAAGAAGCGTTGGTCAACGCCGTCTACCACCGTAGCTACGAGCAGCGTGAACCCATCGAGGTCCGAGTCCACCCCGACCGGATCGAGATCGTAAGCTACCCTGGTCCGGACCCTTCGATCCGCATCGAAGCCCTTCGTTCATGGCGGATTGTGGCTCGCCGCTATCGCAATCGGCGCATCGGAGACATCCTCAAAGAACTCGATCTGACGGAAGGTCGCTGCACCGGCATCCCGACCATGCAAGAGGCCATGCGGCGGAACGGGTCGCCCCCGCCCCGGTTCGAGACGGACGAGCCCCGGACTTATTTCTTCGTCGAACTGGCGATCCATCCGGCGTTTCACCCGGATCATGGGCCTCGCATGGCCCATGAGGGGGTCCAAGCCGGGGTCCAAGACTTCTCGGGGACCGAATGGCGTATCCTGCGGGCGTTGGAAGCTGGTCCAATGACCACGGCGGAACTGACCGACCTTCTCGGCTACCGGGCAAGGAGCAGGAACCTTCGTAACTCCCTGAGCCGGCTGGAGGATCGAGGGTTGATCGCCTTGACCATCCCGGAGCGACCCCGCAGCCCTAACCAGAGGCGTCAACTCACCGCCAAGGGGCGAGAGGCCGTGCGAGGAGGCTGAGCATGTCCGAGGACATCATCGTCAGGAGGATCCTCTTGGACCAGTTGGCCGCACTGGGCTGACAGAGCATCGATCAACGTGTCGCGATCCCCATTGGCCATTGGTGATTGGTCCGTCATCCGTCATTTGCTCACCATTATCCGCCGTCTGCTCCCCCTCGTCTGTCATCCGTCATTCCATCGACCCGGTCGATCCCCGACAGGATTCCTTTTCATGACTTCGAACATCCGACTGCTGATCGATTGCCCCGACCACCGCGGCGTGGTGGCGGCCGCCTCGAACTTCATCGCGCTGCACAACGGCAATATCGTTGACGCCGACCAGCACGTCAGCGACCCGCCGGGCAGCCGGTTCTTCATGCGGATGGAGATCGAACGCGCCGGGTTCGGCCTCGGGCCGGATGAGTTCGACGCGGCCTTCGCCCCGCTGGCCCGGCAGCACGGGATGGCCTGGGAAGTCCATCACGGCGACCGGCCGAGGCGCGTGGCGATCCTCGTCTCCAAATACGCCCACTGCCTGCTCGATCTCCTCTGGCGGTGGGAATCCGGCGAACTCGACACCGAGATCCCGCTGGTGATCTCGAATCACCCGGACCTCGCCGGGAAGGTCCAGGCGCATGGGATCGCCTATCATCATCTGCCCGTGGCAAAAGGAGCGAAGGCCGAGCAGGAAGCCCAGGTCGTTGAGTTGCTCCGGCAGCACGCGGTTGACGTGGTTGTGCTGGCGCGTTACATGCAGATCCTCTCGGCCGAGATGCTCGACGCGATCGGCCGGCCGGTGATCAACATCCACCACTCGTTCCTGCCCGCCTTCGTGGGGGCGAGCCCGTATCACCAGGCGTATTCCCGCGGGGTCAAGATCATCGGGGCGACGGCGCACTACGTCACCGCCGAGCTTGATGCCGGGCCGATCATCCACCAGGACGTCGCGCGGATTTCGCACCGGGACGGCATCGAGGACATGATCCGGATCGGCCGCGAGGTCGAACGCCGCGTGCTGGCCCAGGCGGTTCGCTGGCACCTGGAGGATCGGGTGCTGGAGGACGGGGTGCGTACGGTCGTCTTCTCCTGACGCGGTCTTCGGCCGCAAGTTGGGAACAGAGGCAGGATCGACCCGCCCGGTATGCTGAGCCGCAAAATCTCGAGCGTGTAACAGAGGGATGGCTCACGGCGCGGCCGAGGGATGTCGCCCCGACCCCGTCCGATCCGGTCCGCTCCGCTCCGGTCCCGCCCGATCGGATCGGGTCAGGCTGAGAGCCTGACCGACTTCCGATCCGGGCTCGATCCCGTCCGGCCGTCGTGGGCCGCGTTCCTCCCGGCCCATCCT
>JAKAUH010000529.1 GCA_021818605.1 Planctomycetota bacterium | reverse complement strand
GATCCTGCTCGCCCCAGATCAGCAGGGTCGGGACACTGACGCGGATCTCGGCGGGCGGTGCCGGCGCATGTCGCATCGCCGCGCGGTACCAGTGGATCATCCCCGTGATCGCCCCGGGCTGCGACCACGCCTGGCGATACCGATCGAGATCCTCGTCGGTGAAGGCCCCGGCGCGGCTGGTCGCGCGGAGGCCCTCGGCCAGCGCGCGCCAGTTGCGGCGGCGGAGATTGGCCTCGGGCAGCCAGGGAATCTGCAGCGCGAACATGTACCAGCTTCGGAGCATCTGCCCCGGCGAGGTCCGCAGATGGCGGCGGAACGCGATCGGATGCGGGGCATTCAGCACCGCCAGCCGCTCGACCAGCTCGGGATGCCGGAGCGCCAGCCACCAGCCGACGATCCCGCCCCAGTCGTGACCCACCACCGCGGCGCCGGGGTGCCCGGTCGAGCGGATCAGCGCCGCGACGTCGGCCGCGAGAGCGTCCAGATTATAGGCCGAAACTGGCGCCGGCCTGTCGCTGTCGCCGTATCCGCGCTGATCGGGGACCTGCACGCGGTATCCGGCGTCTGCCAGCGGGCCGATCTGATGCCGCCAGCCGTACCAGAACTCCGGGAACCCGTGCAACACGAGCACCGGCCGCCCGTCCTCCGGTCCCGCCTCGACGACATGGAGCCGGATCCCATCGGCCGCTGGGACCGTCGCATGCCGCAGACTGTGTTCGATCAGCCCCACGTCCGCTCCTCGCTGGCGAGCTCGCCGCGTCTCGTTTCCGGCCCTGGGGCACGGCGCGGCGACGGGCCCCCGATTGCGCCGGCAAAAAAGTCACATCGGCGATCCAGCCGCACATGGCCTGAGTATCGGGCAAGACGGCTCAACCGACTTGAATGCCAATCATCGCAACTGCGGCGAGGCCCGAACAACAGAACTTTCCTTCGCGGGAAACGCTGACGCGACCGCCGACTCGGCACGCCGGGGCATTTGCGCGATCCTGGTTTTTTTTTGCGCGATCGCGGTCTGGCATCGGGCGTTTCTTCGCTCTATCGTCTGGTGTGACGGATGGCGAGTCCACAAGCGGGCTGCCGCGCCGGCTTCCGCTTCCTCTCAACAACTTCGGGATCACCGACGCCATGATCGCCCCCCTGACGTTGACCGCGCTAATCACCGTGGCTTTCTCGGACCCTCCCGTGTCGACCGCTGTCGCCGAGAAGACGACGATCACCGTCCGTGCCGATGAGCCGGGCAAGCCGATCAGCCGCGACCTCTTCGGCATCTTCTTCGAGGATATCAATGACGCAGCCGACGGCGGCCTCTACGCCGAGCTCGTGCAGAATCGGTCGTTCGAGTATTCGCCGAAAACTCGCAGGGGCTGGCGCACGCTCACAGCCTGGGAGTTCGTCGAGCGCGACGGCGGAAAAGGCACGATCACGGTCGAGCAAGAAGCGCCGATCCATGTCAATAACCCCCATTATGCGATGCTCACCATTCAGAGCGACGGTGACCGGGTGGGCCTCCGGAACGAAGGGTTCGGCGGGATCGCGGTGAAGGCGGGCGAGGAGTACACGGTCTCGCTCTTCTCGCGACAGCTCGACGGAGCGGCCGGCCCGATCAAGGTCCGGCTCGAGAAACGGGACGGGGGTCTGCTCGCCGAGGCGGAACTGGAGAAGCCGAGCGGCGAGTGGAAGCGCTCCGCCGCCGCGCTCCGGCCGACGGCGGCCTGTGACGACGCCCGCCTGGTCGTGCTGGCCACCAGCCCGGGCCGGTTGGCGCTCGACATGGTTTCGCTGTTCCCGCGCGCGACGTTCCACAACCGCCCCAATGGCCTGCGCGCGGACCTCGCCACGACAATCGCCGAGTTGAAGCCGCGGTTCGTTCGCTTCCCTGGCGGCTGCCTGGTGCACGGCGACGGCCTCGACAACATGTACCGCTGGAAGGACACCGTCGGCCCCGTCGAGAGGCGGAGGGGTCAGCGCAACCTCTGGGGCTACGATCAGACCGTCGGCCTGGGCTTCTTCGAGTTCTTCCAGTTCTGCGAGGACATCGGCGCCCGGCCGCTGCCCGTCCTGCCGTCCGGCGTCTGCTGCCAGTTCCGCCGGACCCGGCCCGACGGCACCCGCACGGCCGGCCAGCTCGGCGTTCCCGAGTCGGAGATGCCCGCCCAGGTGCAGGACGTGCTCGACCTCATCGAGTTCGCCAACGGTCCGGTCGGTACGCCCTGGGGGGCGATGCGCGCCGCCGCCGGCCATCCCGCCCCATTCAACCTCCAGTACCTGGCCATCGGCAACGAGGAGCAGATCACCCCGGTCTTCGAGCAGCGGTTCCGGATGATCCACGACGCCGTGAAGCGCCGGCACCCGGAGATTACCCTGATCGGCACCGCCGGACCGGGCCCCGGCGGCAAGGATTTCGACGCCGGCTGGAAACTCGCCGATGCGCTCAGGTTGCCCATCATCGACGAGCACTATTACGAGAAGCCCGAGTGGTTCCTGGGCCACCTCGGCCGCTACGACAAGTACGACCGCAATCGCTCGAAGGTCTACCTGGGCGAGTATGCCGCGCACGAGCGGAACCGCCGATCCACGCTCCGCTCGGCCCTGGCCGAGGCCGCCTACATGACGAGCCTCGAACGCAACGGCGACCTCGTCCGGATGGCCTCGTACGCGCCCTTGCTGGGAAAGATCGGCCACACGCAGTGGAACCCGAATCTGATCTACTTCACCAACACGGCGATACGGCCCACGATCAACTATTATGTTCAGCAACTGTTCGGTCGCAACGTGGGAGACGTCTACCTCGCGAACACGGTCGACACCGACGAGTGGGCGACCGGCCTGACGGCGTCGTCGGTGCGCGAGAGCCGGACCGGACACATTATTCTCAAGCTGGTGAATAACGGCGACTCGGCCAGGCCGCTGCACATCGAGCTGGCCGGCGTGAAGAGTCTGGGGCCGTCGGCCACCGCGACCGTGCTGACCGGCGACCCGAAGGCCGTGAACTCGCCCGACGGCTCGACACGGATCGAGCCGAGGAACGCGACAATCCCGGTCGCTGCGTCGTTCGACTACGAACTGCCAGCCCACGCGCTGGCCGTCATCCGCGTGGAGAGTCGTTGAGGACGACCTCGGGCGATACGCCTCGCATGTGGCGACGGTATCGCGCCGGGGTCGCGCCGAAGGCCTCGCGGAATGCCTGCGCCAGGTAACTGGTGCGGCCGAACCCGGCGGCCTCGGCAACCCGCGTGATGGGCAAATCGGTCTCGATCAGGAGTCGGCTGGCCCGTTCGAGCCGCACGCGCCGGATCTCGGCGTGGAGCGTGCGGCCGACCACCTTTCTGAAGCGCAGCTCCAGCGCTCGGCGCGAGATCATCACATCCCGAACCACATCCGAGACACCGATTGGCTCAGTGGCGTGGTCCTGGATGAAGTGCAACGCCGCGGCGACCTCCGAGTCGTCCAGGGCGACGATGTCGGTGGAGCGCCGGGCGACGACGCGGAGCGGCTCGACCAGAAAGCGAGTCGGCTCGAGGGACTCGCCTCGCATCAGCCGGTCGAGCAGGGCGGCTGCGCGATAACCGCCGGCGTCGGCGTTGAGCGCCACACTCGAGAGCGGCGGGTCGGCGAGCTCGCACAGCAGCTCATCATTGTCGACGCCCACCACGGCGACCTCCTCGGGGACGCGCAGACCGGCGTCGCGGCAGGCGACGAGAACCTCGCGGCCGCGGTCGTCGTCGCAGGCCATGACGCCGACCGGCCTCGGCAGCGAACTGAGCCAGTTCACGAGCGCGGGCTGCTCGCGTTCCCAGCTTGCGCCGCGTCGCGAGCGGCCGGGCGCATGGACCTTCGGCTCGATGCCCGCCTCGCGGATCCGCTCGCAGAACCCCTCCTGGCGCCGCGATGACCAGACGCGCCCCGGCGCCCCGACATACGCATGATGCCGCAAGCCGCGTTCAAGCAAATGCTCCGCCGCCATCCGGCCGGCGGCGCGCGAATCGGAGACGACCTCGCTGAGCCGCGACAGCGGGCTGTCGGGCCGCAACTGCTCGTCCGACAGGCCCAGGGCGATCGTCGGCAGACCCGAGGCGAGGATCGCCCGCGCCACCGCGGCCGTCTCGATCCGCGCGATGATCCCCGTGCCGCCCCAGGACTTCATCCGGGGCAGCGCCTGCACGAAATCGCCCGGCGTGACAGAAAAGCCCCAGGGCCCGTGCAGCCGCGCGTACCGCATCACCCCGCGCAGCAGGTCGCGGCCGTAACCGCGGGATGTCTCGACCAGCAGGGCGACCTTCGGCATCCGGACCATGGCGGATTCTCCCATTACATCCTATCCTGGCCCGGGGCGATGGCCCGACCGCCGTTGCGCGAATTCGGCGTTTTTCTGCGCGAACGCGATCTGGCGAGAGGGCCCGCCGGCCCGGTATCGTCCGGGAAGATGACCCGTGATTGACGGAGGAGATCCCCAAGTGAACGTCCTGGTTGTGGGCGGCGCCGGCTATATCGGCAGCCATTGTGTCCGCCAGCTCATCCTCGCCGGGCACCGGCCGGTCGTGCTCGATAACCTGGTCTTCGGCCATCGCGGCGCCGTCGCGCCCGACGTGCCGTTCTACCAGGCGGAACTGGGCGACGAGGAGGCCGTCGGCCGGATCCTGGCCCAGGAGCGCCCCGAGGTCGTCATGCACTTCGCCGCGTTCGCGTACGTCGGCGAGTCCGTGACCGACCCGCTCAAGTACTACTTCAACAATAGCGTGGCCACGCTCCACCTGCTGCGCACGATGCTCCGCCACGGCGTGACCCGGTTCGTGTTCTCCTCAACCTGCGCGACCTACGGCGTGCCCGAGTCCCTGCCGATCGTCGAGACCCTGCCGCAGGCGCCGATCAACCCCTACGGCCAGACCAAGCTCGACGTCGAGAACGCACTCAAGGCCCTGGCGCACGCCAACGGCGTGAGCTTCGCCGCGTTCCGCTACTTCAACGCCGCGGGCGCGGCCGAGGACGGGAGCATCGGCGAGGACCACGACCCCGAGACGCACCTGATCCCGCTCGCCATCGAGGCCGCAATCGGCAAGGGGCCACCGCTGCGGCTGTTCGGCACCGATTACCCGACGCCCGACGGCACCTGCCTGCGCGATTATGTCCACGTCGACGACCTCAGCCGCGCCCACATCGCCGTCTTCGACGCGCTGGCGAAGCCCGGTGCCGCGCTGTTCTACAACCTCGGCACGGGCACGCCGACCTCGGTGCGCCAGGTCCTCGCCGCCGTCGAGAAGGTCACCGGCAAGCCGGTGCTCGTCGTCGAGAGCCCGCGACGGCCCGGCGATCCCCCCGCGCTCTACGCCGACGCCAGCAAGGCCCGGTCCGAGCTCGGCTGGCGCGTGCAATACCCCGACATCGACTCGATCGTCGCGAGCGCCTGGCGATGGCACCAGACCCATCCCGACGGCTACGGAGATCGCCCGAAGTCATGAGCCTCGATCCTCAGGTCGTCTGGGAGCAGCGCTGGCATCCCCTGCGTGAGGAGTGGGTGCTGTTCACCTCGCACCGGGGCGGACGACCCTGGATTGGCGAGACGCA
>JAKAUH010000491.1 GCA_021818605.1 Planctomycetota bacterium | reverse complement strand
CGCTCCTGGTAGGCACCCAGTCGGCACTCGACGCCGTGTCAACCGGTCATCCGCGGTCGCCGGACGACGGCGAGCTCGTGCTCATCCCCAACGACGCCGACGACTGGAGCGAGCTGGCGCGCGCCGGAATGTGGTCCTCAACGGGCGACTTCCTGCTCATCCTGGACGTCGAGCGCCATTACTTGCCCGACGCCCTCTCATCCGTGCTCGGCCAGGTGCTCTCGGGCCGCTCCGAGCTGGCGGTTGCGGTGCCGACGCGACCGGGGGCACTGGCAAGTTTCGGGTTGCGACCGGTCCGGGCCGCGCTGGGGCTGGTCAGTCGGCTCGTGCTGGGTTCGTCGGACGTCTTCTCCGGGCTCTTCGCCGTCGACCGGTCGCTCTGGGATCGAGGCGGCCGCTTGCTCGTGGCCAGCGGCCCGAGCCTCGTCCTGGAAATGCTGCTCCGCCGGCCTGATGGATGCGCCGACGTCCGCGTGGCCGTCAGTCCCGAGTTCCGCCCACAAGGGCTCCAGTTCCAGGATCTGCGGCCGCTCAAGCACGTGCTCGACGGCCGCTACGGGAGCTGGTCGCGCCTGATTCAATTCTGTTTCGTCGGCGCATCGGGAATGGTCGTCGACCTCACGCTTTACGCGCTCTTCCAGTGGCTTCTGTCGTTCACGCCGCTGTACACCTCGACCTCGGCCCGATCGGGTTTCTCGTGGCACCTGCCGGTCGCCGGGGCTCTCTCGATCGGCACCGCTCTGGTGTGGAACTTCACGCTCAATCGGCGGCTGACGTTCAACGACGCGCGGGGAGGCTCGTGGATCCGGCAGTTCTTGACGTACGCCCTCGGCAATGCCGTGGCCGTTGCCCTGAACTTCTCGGTGCGGCTGTATCTGCCGACCCGCGTCGCCTTCTTCGATCGGCATCGGCTGGCCGCCGCCGTCGTCGGGATCGTCGGCGCGACGGGGATCAGCTTCTCCATGTCGCGCTGGATCGTCTTTACGCGCAAACCCGCACCGACCGTCCCAGCAAGGCCGATCGCCGAACCAACACACGTCAGCTCGCCGTCAGTGATCGCCTGAACGTGACCGGGCGTCCGCGGCCCCGTCGCCGTCGCGGTCGCGGTCGCGAATCGGCCATGTGGCTCCCGCCGCGATGATCGCGATCGCCGGGACGATCGGTGCCCGCATGCGCAGGTCCGTCCAGAACAGCGAGTGCACCACAGTCAGTCCGATCACCGCCAGCGGGGCGGAGATCGACGGCCACCGCCACAGGTCCCGTCGTACCGCGCCCAATCCCAGCGCCAGCCAGAGCGGCAGCGTCCAGGCAAGCGTCGCCAGCCGGGCCGCGGCCGGGTACACCGAGGACGCAGGAACAACCCCCCAGAAATGTCCCAGCCGAGCGAGAATCGACCAGCCGAAGTCGCGCGGGTCGTCGCGGGCCAGGCGCCAGACCGTGGCCTGCAGGTAGCGGTCGGCCTGGGTCTCGGTCATCCCAGCGGTCTCCTCGTTGACCGAGTTCCACCAGCGCCACTGGTCGTCGCCGGTCCAGACACGGCCGGGCGGGCCGTTGAGCACCTCACGGTAATAGACCGGATTGTTGGCCAGGGCCAGGGTGTATCCACCGTGCGTCGTCGTGGCAATGGGCTCGCCGAGGACCACGAGGTTCCGGAGCGTCCACGGCAGGAGGCAGACTCCGATGGCAACGACGAACACGACCGAGCGAGCGAGCCGTTCCTTCCATCCGCCCGGCCTGGCCATGAGCGCGGCGAGGACCGTAAGAGCGGCCCCCGCGAGCAGGCTGGGACGGCACAGACCCGCCAGGCCGTAGGCCAGCCCGCCCAGCGCCGCGCCCCGCAATCGCGGACGACTGAGCCCCGCGAGCGCCGCGGCGACGAGGAACGCCGCCGGCGTCTCGGTCATCACCGACTTGCTCTGCCAGGCGAGCACCGGGTCGCAGGCGGCGATCGTCGCCGCGATCAATGCACGGCGCTCCGACAGCCCGAATCCCCGGGCCGCGACGGCGGTCATCACGACCGTTCCCGCGGCCATCGAAAGGTGAAGGAGCGCAACACCCCAGGACGCGAAAGGCCCAAGCGACAGCAAGGGAACCAGTAGGAGGGGATACAGCGGCGGGCGATAGGCCGTCGCGCGCTCCTTGAATGAGAAGCCGTCCCCGGCCGCGATCGCCCGCGCGACCGGGAGGTAGTTGTCCGGATCGTCAAAGACCAGTGACGACCGAACCATCAGCGCCAGCCGGAGCAGCATCGCGACCAGCACGATCGCGAGGAGAGAATACGAGCGGAGACGACGGCTCATGAAACCTCCGGCCCTTCGCCGGTCCAGGCCGGGACGGGCGAGGCGGGGAGTGGGCCGGCTCGATGCTTCCGCGGTGGGACCGCGACGCGCCTGCCTGCTCCGAAGTATAATGCCTCGACTTCCACGCGGCGACACCCACCACTAGCGAGCGAATCATGCCAAGGCGACCGAATATCTACTCCTTGACGACCATGGACGAATCCGGGCTGCGGCTGCTCCGCGAGGCCGGCGACCTGCGCATGGCCACGGCCCTTGACCCGGCGACCCTCCGGCGCGAGATTGTCGGCGCCGATGCGCTGGTCCTCCGCACGGCCGGGGTCATCGACTCGCCGCTGTTCGACGCCGCCCGCGGGCTCAGGGTCGTCGGCCGCCATGGCGTCGGCTACGACCAGATCGACATCGAGGCCGCGACCGCGCACGGAGTCCAGGTCGTCTACACCCCCGGGGCGAATACCCAGAGTGTCGCCGAGCACACCTTCGCCCTGATGATCGGGTTGTCGAAGCACTTCACCCGGATGATCGCCGAGCTGAACAATTACAACTACAACGCCCGGACCAGCATGGTCGGCCGCGACATCGCCGGCAAGACGATCGGCATCGTCGGGTTCGGCCGGATCGGCCGCCGGGTCGGCGAGATCGCCCACCTCGGCTTCGGCATGAACGTCCTCTACAACGACATCGTCGCACCGCCCGAGGACGTCGAACGGCGCGGCAACGCCCGCCGGATGGAGTTCCGCGAGCTGCTGGCGGCGTCGGATTACGTCACCCTGCACGTCCCGCTCGACGCCAGCACCCGGCGGATGATCAATCGCGAGACCCTGGCGCTCATGCGGCCCGGGACCATCCTGATCAATACCTGCCGCGGCCCGGTGGTGGACGAGCTGGCGGTCGCCGAGGCGCTCGACGCGAAGAAGCTCTGGGGTTACGGCGCCGATGTTTACACGGTCGAGCCGCCCGAGCCGGGCCACCCGCTAATCGGCCGCCCGGACGTGCTGCTCACCCCTCATAGCGCCGCGCAGACGGTCGAGTCGCTACGGAACATGGCCACCACGATCGCCGAGGAGGTCATCGGCGTGCTGAACGGCGTCGTGCCGCGGTTCCCCGTGAACGACCCGATCACGGTCGAGCACGTCCGCCAGCAGCTCGGGCTCGAGCCGCTCTACCAGGAAAGCCGGTGAGCGGCCCGCGGCCGGTGAATCGGTCTCAATCGCTCGACGAGGCCTTGCCGCCGTTTCCGGCGGGGGCCTCGGTCTGGGCGACCTTCGTCTCGCCCGCGCTCTCGGCCTTCGACAGGGCCTTGTTGAGGAAGTCGATAAACACGCGCGGCTCGTTGTAGCCGCCGATGCCGCCCAGCACCTTTCCGCTCGGCGACAGGGCAACATAGAACGGATTGGTCACTTCGGACACGAGGTTGTACTGGAGGTCCTGGTTACGCCGGCCGAGTGCGTCGCGCTGCTCGGCCGTGATCGAGTCGATCGGCGGATAGTCCGTGTACAGCTGGACCGTCACGTACCGGCTGAGAACCTGAACCACATCGCTCTTGGGAAAGACGGCCGCTTCCATGTTGCGGCAATTCGAGCAATTGACCCCGGTGAAGTCGATCAGGATCGGCTTACCCTCGGCAGCGGCCCGCTCCTTCGCCTGGTCCAGGCTCATCCCCCAGACCACGCCGTGAAAGCTCTTCTGCTCGCGCTCCGCCCTGGCGGGGTCGGTGGAGGTTGCCTTCACTTCCCGGGAATGTCCGTCGGCGCCCGCGATCGCCTCCGATGCCCGAAGCCGCATGGCGTCAGGTGGGAGCAGACCAACCACGTTCTCCCAGATCTTGCTGTCGGGGGCGTGGCCGAACAGGGCTGGCGTCAGGTGCAGCGCCAGTCCCAGGAAGGCGGCGCCGAAAATGAGGCGGCCAGGACCAATTTTCACGTCGTCATGATCGTGATCCGTCTGGAAGATACCCAGAAGGTAGAGGGCACACACCACCGACAGCGCGATCCATGAGGTCAACATCACGGGCGCGTTGATCCAGGCATTGTCCGGCGTCTTGTACGCCAATTCCGCAGTATTGATGAACTTGAGAGCGGCGCCGATCTCGATCAGGCCGCCGACGACCTTCACGGAATTCATCCAGTCGCCGCTCCGGGGCATTTTCGAGATCAGGCTCGGAGCGAGCGCCAGCACAAAGAAGGGGAGTGCCAGCACAGTCGAAAAGGTCGCCAGACCGATGATCGGATAGAGGAAATCCCCCTTCGAGGCCATGACCAGCAGCCCGCCGACGACCGGGAACGTACACGTGAACGACGTGATCGTGAGGGTGAGCGCCATGAAGATCACGCCGACCAGTCCCCCGCGGCTCTCGCCTCGCGACGAGGCGTTCAGCAGGAAGCCTGGCAGGCGGACTTCGAACAGCCCCAGCAGGCTCAGGCCGAAAACCAGGAACATCACCGCCACGCCAATATTCAGCCACGCCTTGTTGGCGAGGGTCTGCAATGACGAGGCCGAGAAGAAGAACGAAAACAGCACTCCAACGGCCGTGAACACCCCGATAATTGACAGGCAGTAGATGACCGCCAGGCCCGTGGCCTTGCCGTGCCCACCCTTCCCCTGCCCCTGCTTGACGAAGAAGTTGACCGTGATCGGCACCATCGGCCACACGCAGGGCATCACCAGCGCGAACAGCCCGCCGAGGATCGACGTGAGCAGGAACGGCAGAATCCCCTCCTCGGCCTTGCGCTCGATCTCGCTCTTGGTGCTGCCCTCCGAGGGGTAGCTCGCACCCGCCGGCGCCGGGGCGCCGGCGGACGAATCCGCGACCGGCTGGCTCGGAGAGGGAGGCGCAGAAGGAGAAGACGACTCGCTTCGTGCGGTCGACGCGGACGGGGCTGGGGCTGGTGCGGAAGCGGGGCTCTCCTTTGAGACGGAAGCCGTCGAGCTTTCTGGCTTCGCCGCGGCCGGGATCGCCGCGGCCGGGGTCGCGGCGGCCGACGTCTTGCCGCCGGCGCCGATCGTCACCTTCGCGGCAGGCAGCGTCCAGCGCCCGGGGGGGCTGCACGTACTGTCGTTGCAGATCATGTAACGGGCCTGCACCCGGATCGTCTTCTCGCCGGGAGCCGCATTCGCCGGGACCGTGAGCTTGATGCTCCAGGTAACGTCGTCCTCGAAATACTCGACGAACGGCATCTTGGGAAAGTTGGGATCGGCGTGCTTGATCGGATCCTTCGAGGCCGTCCACTCGCTGGCCGCCTCGAGGCCCCCGGTATCAACAGGTCGAAG
>JAKAUH010000893.1 GCA_021818605.1 Planctomycetota bacterium | reverse complement strand
GAGCCTCACCTCGGGTCGCGCGGCGATCGGCGCCAGGCGATCGAGCGGGAACGAGCGGAAGCGGTCGCGCGCATGAGTCGGGTTTCCCTGCCAGGCCACGCCGACGCAGAGCTCGTCCGTGGCCGGAAGCGCGGCGGCCCACGATCGGACGAGCACCGGGTCCGCCCAGAAATACGGGACCGATGCCGGGATGCTCGTCGCGTCGGTGGCGAAGAGCCCCGGCAGACTCATCAGCGGAGCGTACACGTCGAACTCGGGGAGCGGCGTCCCCTCGACGACCACCAGGTCGACTCCCTCGCACGTCGCCAGCAGCCGCGCGGCCGCCGCCGGGCAAGAGACGATCACCCGGCCACCCCGGTCGCGGACCATCGACGCGTATCGGATGAACTGGATCGAGTCGCCCAGGCCGTGATCGGCGTGCAGCAGGATCGTCCGCCCCTCGAGCGGACGGCCGTCCCACATCGGCCGGTCAAATCGAGGGATCGTAAACCGCGGGCATTTGAGCCGCCACTCGTACTCGGGCCAGCCGCGGCGGTAGTCCTGCATCTCGAGCCAGGCCATCGCCCGGCTCAGGTGGATCGTCGCCGCGTCGGGACGGAGCTCGAGCGCCCGGTCGAAGCTCGCGATCGACTCGGCCGTCCGCCCGGCCGAGCGAAGAGCGTTGCCCAGATTGTGGTGCGCCTCAACATAATCGGGCTGGAGTGCCAGCGCCCGGCGGTACGCGCCGATCGCCTCGTCGAGCGCGCCGCGATCGTGCATCACGTTGCCCAGGTTGTTGTACGCCTCGGCATGGTCGGGCCGCAGCTCGATCGCCCGGCGCAGCGAGTCGAGCGCCTCGTCGCCCCGGCCCCTCGCTTGCAGCGCCACGCCGAGGTTGTTGTGCGCCTCGGCTAGCTCCGGCTCCAGTTGGATCGCGCGTCGGTAACACGCATCGGCGTCCCCGAGCCGCCCCCGTATCTGGGCGATCCCGCCGAGCATGTACCACGCCCAGGCGGTCTCCGGTTGGCGCTCCAGCACCCGACCGTACCAGCCGATCGCGCCGTCCAGGTCGCCCGCCTCGAACGACCGCCAGCCCGCCGCCATCAGCTCGTCGATCGTCGTCATGGGGCCCGAGATCCCATCTGGTCACGCGATCCATACAATCATGATCCGGGAATCATCTGCTCCCAGAATTAACGGTTTTCCGCGCGGGCGGCCAGGGCTCCCTGGTAAAATCACTGTGCGGGGAATCGCGTTCGCGGCGTCCGAGCAAGGCGCCGACTGGCATCGAGAACCCTGTCGCTGGTAGGGGACGATCGGCGCATTTCATTGACATCAGGTCAGGGACGGGCCGACCGGGCGGGCAGGCGGATCGACGGGCGAAACGGTCCGCGGGTGCGACGGACGGTGAGTGTTTTCGGGTGCTGCGTTCGCAGGTGCTCGACCTGTCGGCACAGCGCTTGCTGATCTTAAGGTCACCACTATCGGGAGACCCCGCCCGAGGCGTGCGGTCCCCAGTGAGCCCCCCGGCGGCCGGCCGCGTGCGAGGTGGCGGGCCTGAGGCGAGCGACAACAGGACGACCGTGGCCGCTGCCACTGCTCCCGATCGACCCCGGCCCGGCCCACGCCACACGGAAGACGAGACCGCACCATGGCCGACCTGCACTTTCGCGGCAACCGATGGCCGACGCTGGGCGTCGAGATCGAGCTCCAACTCGTCGACGCGCGCACCATGGCCCTGCGCAGCGCCATCGGCGACGTGCTGGCCGAGCTTCCCGAGGCGCTTCACGACTCGGTCAAGCCTGAGTTCATGCAATGCTATGCCGAGATCAACACAGGCGTCTGCAGGACGGTGGACGACGTGGAGGCCGACCTGGCGCCGAGGATTCGCGCGGTCGAGCGGGCGGCCGACCGGCACGGCGTGCGCCTCGTCTGGGCGGCCACGCATCCGTTCTCTCACTGGCGGGACCAGCAGATCACGCCGGACGAGCGCTACTACCGGCTGGCCGACCTGCTGCAGGAGACCGTGGTGCGCCCGGTGACGTTCGGCCTGCATGTGCACGTCGGAGTCGAGTCGGGCGACCGGGCGATCGCGGTGGCGAACCGGATGCAGCCCGAGCTGCCGATCCCGCTGGCGATGTCGGCGAATAGCCCGTTCTGGCACGGGCGCGCGACAGGGCACCATGCGCACCGCATCGAGGTGCTCGAGGGCTTTCCCACGGGCGGCATGATGCCGCCCCTGGCGTCGTGGGCCGAGTTCCAGGACCTGCTCGGCCGGATGCAGGCCGCGGGGTTCGTCGAGTCGCACCGCGAGCTCTGGTGGGACGTGCGACCCAGCATCGAGAACGGGACGCTGGAGGTGCGGATCTGCGACATGCCGGCCGACCTGGCCGACCTGCTCGGGCTGACGGCGATGATCCAGTGCCTGGTCCAGGCGGCCTCGGATGAGATCGAGGCAGAGTCGGATTCGGCCAGGCCCGCGTCCGCGTCCGCGTCCGCGTCCGCGTCGGCGCCGCATCCGCTTTTGCTGCGACAGAATCGGTGGCGTGCCTGCCGGTTCGGCCCCGATGCCGAGCTGGTGGATCCGATCACCCTCGAGGCGCGGCCGGCCCGCGCCGCGGCCAGGGCGCTGATCGACCGGCTCCTGCCGGTGGCCGATCGCCTGGGCTGCCGCCGGGCGCTGGCGCACGCCGGCGCGATGATCGCCTGTCCGTCGGGCTCCGAGCGGCAGTTGCAGCTCCACCGCGAGCTCGGCGACCTGGCCGAGGTCCTCCGAAGGCTATCCGGCCGCAGCCGGCTCTCGGCCGAGCCGGCCAGACCCGCGCCCGCGCCCGCCGTGATCCCGTTCCCCGCCCGCGCCGGCGCGTGGCAGCCCGCCGCGATCCGACCGCCGTTCCCGCCGGGGATCTCGGTGCCCTGAGGACGCCGATGGCGATCCTGGGAAGAATTCATCGCGAGAATCGCGAAAAGGACGGCTCATCGAGCCGACGGTGAGTCGGATTCTCTTTCTATCCCATGTATTCTTTTTCGCGTCTTTCGCGTCTTTCGCGGTCAATGCCGGAACTCTCATCCGGGGGCGCTGCACTCATCTTCGCGGTGAATTCGGGGCTGTCCTCCGCGGGTTCGCCGCGCTCGTCTTCGCGGTCAATTCCGTGTCTCGGATCCGCCGTTTTCGGGCTCGATCGCCGGCCATGGCGTGACGTAGGGCCGGGGACCGTTTCGGCCCAAGCGGCGGGCCAGTCGCGACTGCCGCAGCTCTGATCGCTCGACGACGGCGTCGAGGCCGTTCTCGGTCAGGAGCTGGTGGATGCTCTCGCGCGAGGCGAACACGCCGAGGCGATGGCCGCGGACCAGCTCGGCGTGGCCGACGCAGACGCCGACGAGCTCGCCATCGGGCAGAAAAAGCCCGCCGCCGGACCGGCCGTATTCGGGCGTCCGGGCGGTGAGGAAGAACAGCCGCTCGTCCCGGCTGTCGTTCAGCTCGAACCAGAGGACCTCGACCAGCCGGCTCGACCAGCCCGAGAGCCGGGTGCCCAGGTCGATGCCGATCGACGTGACGGTCGAGTCAATCGCCGGGTGGCGCCGGGGCGATGCGAGGCGCGCGACATAAGGCAACGGCTCGAGGCCCTCGATGCGGAGAACCGCCAGGTCGGCCGCGGTGTCCGCCGCCGCCAGGCGCGCGGTGATCGGCTGCGGCCACGGGCCGGCGATGCCCCGCGTCCGCTCGAGGCCGAGGTTATAGCGGTGCAGCTCGACCGAGATCGGCCCCGTGTCGCGAATCACGTGCGCGGCGGTCAACACGAGGGACTCGGCATCGACCGAGGCGATGATTGTACCGCTTCCCTGCGAGGTACCCCGGCGGACCAGCACCGTCGGGCGGAACGTCCAGTCGTCGGTCGGGACCAGCGACCGCGGCGAATGCAGCCGGGCCGTGGCGAGTCCGACATCAACGCCCGAGGCTCCCGACCGCCGCGAGGCCGACGCGCCACGATCGCGGCCCGCGGCCTGCCTCGACTTCTCGCCCGGGGACGGCCAGGCCGCACCCATCGCCGCCGGCCCGAGGACTAGCAGGGCCAGCAGGCCCCCAATCGCACGGCGGGCCCGCCGACGGCCGGCTCCGCGCCTTGGTCCACCCTCATCGGTCCCAACCCCGACCCCGACCCTGACCCTCACCCGCCGCCGATGGTCGCTCATGATTGGCTTGCGGCTCCCCTCGTCCATCCCGCGGCCCGGCCCTTCCGGATCATCCGATCGTGGACTGTCGCCGGAAGCTTCCCCGGCAGGGGCCGGGCGCGAACAGGGTTCATGGTGACCATCTCGGCCCGGCCTTTCAAGACTGTGCCGGACGGCCTGGCGACCGCGCAGGCTCCGGCGCCCGCCCGGCGTCCGTCCCGAACGAGCCCGAATCGGGAGAGGAAGGAGCCTCCTGGCGAGCAGGACCCGATTGGGAGGGCGAGCTGCCCTCCCGGCGCGCCGGAACACGCGGTAGGCGTCACATCATCTCGGCTCGGTAGGAGCCCGGCCGAACGGGGGAACGTCAGACCACTGCGGTGAACATCTTCGGCGGGCGCAACTCTGGTCCGGAATTGCACTTTCGCCCTGCTTTTCGGGGGTTCCCGGAAGCCAGGGCCCGAACTTGGTCGCCGAAGGATTTCGGCCTGGCGACCTGAATCCCTGGTTTTCAAGGGCTTTTCGAGGTCCCGAAGTTGTCGGCCCAAAAGGACATGTCGGCCCAAAAGGACAGGCATAGTAACGCCGGCTCAGCACCAGTCACCCACGCCTTCTAGCAGGCATGCCTACAATTACCAGCCGAAGAATGCCTGTCCTTTTTGGGGGTTTTGAGCCGTATGCGTCGAAAGGCGCACGTACGGTTCTGAGGGGAGGAGGTGAGGACAACCTCACCTCCTTACCCGACTCCCCTTTCTTCGCCCCCCGCGTCAGCAATCAGCGACCAGCAAAGCTTCTTGATTGTAAATCAAGAAGAGCAGGTCTTCCCACCTGCCCGCACCAAGCCTTCTCAGGCCTAGTTCGATGGCGTTCTCGATTGTCTCATACTCTTCTTCCTCGTCCAATTCATCGAAAGAGACCCGGACTCCAGTGATCGCTCCGTCGTCGTCCAGCGGCGAGTACACCTCGTCTTCCTCACCGAAGCGGCAAAGTTCATTGCCGCCCTCGCAGTAGGAGGAGGACCGATGGCCGATCCGGGAGTCGTAGCGAACGACCAAGGCCCTGCCAAAGGTCGAAGAAAGTGCCGATCCCAGCTCATCGAATTCATCGGAAAAGGGCGCGTTCCGGTCGCCGACTCGGATGATCGCGGAGACTTCCTCGTCGAGGACCGCGAGTCCGATCCGAATCTCGCCCATTTGCGATTCACAGTACTTCTTGAGATTCGCACCTGAGGTGCCGGCGACCGTCCGTGGGACGAGGACTCCTTCGAAGACCGCGCTCATGTATCCCCCCGGAGCTCACTCCGTTCGACCGCCGCTTGCGCGCAGCAAGAGTTCAAGAGAAGAAATCGGTCGCCTTGAGGAACTCGATCCGCAGGTTGTCGGCTGCTCCCCGGATGGACGCCTGGAGTCTGCGCCCCGG
>JAKAUH010000130.1 GCA_021818605.1 Planctomycetota bacterium | reverse complement strand
TACTCGGGCGGCCTGGGCGTGCTGGCCGGCGACCACCTCAAGAGCGCCAGCGACCTGGGCGTGCCGTTGATCGGCATCGGCCTGCTGTACGCTCAGGGGTATTTTCGCCAGTCGCTCGACGCGAATGGCTGGCAGCAGGAGCATTACCTCAATACCGACGTCGAACTGCTGCCGATCGAGAGCGTCGGCGGGCCGGACGGCAAGCCGCTTCTGGTGGGCGTCGAAACGACCACGGGCGTTTTGCACGCGCGGGTCTGGCGGGTGGAGGTCGGCCGCACCACACTCTTCCTGCTCGACGCCAACGTCCAGGAGAACAACGAGTCCGATCGGTCGCTGACGGCGCGGCTCTATGGCGGCGACGCTCGCACCCGGATTCGCCAGGAGCTGCTGCTGGGCGTCGGCGGCCTGCGGGCGCTGCACGCGCTGGAGATCACCCCGTCGGTGATGCACCTGAACGAGGGGCACAGCGCGTTCGCGACCCTGGAGATGATCCGCTATCAGGCCGAGGCCAACGGGATGCCGTTCGGCGAGGTGGTGCGGGACGTCGCGGCGATGACGGTCTTCACCACGCACACACCGGTGGCCGCCGGGCACGACCGGTTCCCCGCGCCCCTGGTCGAGGAGCACCTGGGGAAAATTCGCGAGGCGCTGCACCTGTCCTACGACGACTTCATGGGCCTGGGAAGGGTCTATCCGGCGGATCACAGCGAGCCGTTCTGCATGACCGTGCTGGCGCTGAAGCTCTCGCGGCACGCCAATGGCGTCAGCGCGCTGCACGGCACGGTCTCGCGGCGGATGTGGCAGCCGCTCTATCCCGGCCGCGGCGAGGAAGAGGTGCCGATCGGCCACATCACCAACGGCGTGCACGTCCAGAGCTGGGTGGCGCCGCAGATGCACCTGCTCTTCGACCGGCACCTGGGCACCGACTGGCCGGCGCAGCAGCGCCATCCCGAGACCTGGGAGGCCATCGACACGGTCGAGGACGCCGAACTGTGGGAGACGCAGCAGGTCCTCAAGGCGCGGATGATCAACTTCGTCCGCAACCGCCTCGCAATGCAGGCGAAGCGGCGGAACGAGCCCGACGCGGCCGTCGAGCGCGCGATGGAGGCGCTGGACCTCGACGCGTTGACCATCGGCTTTGCCCGCCGCTTCGCCACGTACAAGCGCGCCGGGCTGGTCCTGCAGGACATCGAGCAGCTGCGCGAGATGGTCCGCTCGGCCGACCGGCCGATCCAGTTCGTGTTCGGCGGCAAGGCGCACCCCGAGGACCGGATGGGCAAGGAGCTGATCCAGAGCATCGCCCGCCTCACGCAGGACGAGTCCCTCGACGCGCGGGTCGTGTTCGTCGAGGACTACGACATGAACGTCGCGCGGATGCTCGTGCAGGGCGTGGACGTCTGGCTGAACAACCCCCGCCGGCCGCAGGAGGCCAGCGGCACCTCCGGCCAGAAGGCGGTGCTCAACGGCGCCCTGAATTTCTCGATCCTCGACGGCTGGTGGGCCGAGGCGTATGATGGGACCAACGGATTCGCCATCGGCACTGGCCAGATCCACGCGAACCCGTCGATCCAGGACGAGCGCGATCACCGTTCCCTCATCGAGACGCTGACCCAGCAGGTCGTTCCGCTGTACTATCACCGCGACGCCTCCGGCCTGCCGCGAGGGTGGATCGCCCGGCAGAAGGATGCCTTCCGCACCCTCGGCTGGCGGTTCAACGCAGATCGCATGGTGATGGACTACGTGCTGAACGGCTACCTGCCGGCTTCCGGCGGCGTCTCGTGCGTCATGGGTCGGCGGTGATCGCCCCGCCTCGACCTGGCGGCGGCCACCCGCTCGGCGGCGACCTTGTGTCCGTTCTTGATTGACCACTGACCACTGACCACTGCTCAAAATGAGCCAGATCCAGGGCCTGATCGGCGAGACGCTGGGAAGCAAGTATCCCTACCGGATCGAGTCGGTCCTGGGCTCCGGCGCCATGGGCGTGGTGTACCGCGCGACCGACGTGAACAAGGGGCGTCCGGCCGCCGTGAAGGTCGTCAGCGGCGAACTGGCGCAGGGCCGGAAGGTCCAGGACCGGTTCGAGCGTGAGGCGAAGATCCTCCAGCAGTTCCGCCATCCCAACATCGTTCGGTTCCTGGGCTACGGCAAGTACCGTGGCACGTATTACATCGCGATGGAATTCATCCAGGGTGGCACCCTGGAGAAGTATCTCAACGAGGTCGGGCCGCTGCCCTGGCGCGAGGTCGTCGACCTGGCGATCCAGGTCTGCGACGCGCTGCACTACGCGCACGAGCGGGGCGTGGTCCACCGCGACCTCAAGCCGTCGAACCTGATGGTCACCGACGACCGCAAGGTCAAGTTGACGGACTTCGGCATCGCCAAGGACCTGGACGCGACCTCGCTGACGGCCACCGGGCGGACGCTGGGTACCGCGGCGTACATGGCCCCCGAGCAGATCCGCGGCACGCCGGCGGTCAGTCACAAGACCGACCTGTATGCCCTGGGCGTGGTGCTCTACCAGTTGCTCGTTGGCAAGGCGCCGTTCGACGGCACCTCGCCCGTCGTGCTGATGCACTGCCACCTGAACGAGCCGGTGCCCCGGCCCAGCGCCAAGGTCTCGGAGATCCCTCGGGCGCTGGACGACCTGGTCGTGGCACTGATGGCCAAGGTGCCGGCGGACCGCCCCTGGGACGCGGCGGCCGTCGGCGTGATCCTGACCGAGCTTCGCGACAAGGTCGCGCGAGGCGAGTCGGTCCCGATGGTCTGGCCGTCGGCCGGCTCGGGCGCCGCCAACCCATCTCGCTCCGGCGCCGCCGGCGCGAGCCCGGCGCCAAAGAAGAAAAAGGCCCGCAAGAACACCATCTTCTCGACGCTCACCGGCACCTTCCTCACCACCCGCTCGCGCACCCTCTCCGACGGAGACGACCGCGGCGATTCGCGGCGAGCCTGGCTCGAGACCCTCATCCTCCTGACGGCCCTGCTCGCGATCGGCGGCCTGATCGTCTACCTCGTCTGGCCCCCCGGCCAGGAGTATCTGTACAAGCATGCCGAGGCCCTCATGGCCTCGACCCACCGCCACGATTGGATCCGCGCAGAAGAGGAGTATCTCGACACGCTCGACCGGCGGTTCCCCAACCATCCGTATCGCGAGCAGACCGCGCGGTGGCGGGACAAGATCCTGCTCGACGAGGCCGAGGGCCGCTCGGTCTTCCTCGCGGGCGAACGGCTGACGCCGATCAACGAGCCGAAGAACAATGCCGAACAACTGTTCAGCTACACTAACGGGGTGGCGGTGCGGGCATCCAGGCAAGGGGATGACCGCGCCGCGTGGGAAGCGTGGAAGGGGATGGCGGCTCACCTTAAACCCGACGACCAGGAAGATCGGCCGTGGTATCTGCTCGCGCTCCGCCGCGCCGAGCAGCTCGAGACCGCCATGAAGCAGCGCCGGCAGTTCGTCGAGACCCAGCTCAAGCTGGCCGACGAGGCGATGCGCGCTGGACGTCCCAACAAGGCGATCAGCATCCGCAGCAATCTGTACGACCAGTACGGAGGCTACACCGACCTCCAGGATCTGCTGCCCAGGGCCCCGGTCCAGCCCGAGCACGCGCCCGGGTCGGCGCCAGCGTCGGCACCGGCGTCCCCCGCGACATCGCCGACCGGTGCCTCGGCTGCCCCGGCACCTGACGCAAGTCCCACCTCACAGCCGGCAACCTCGGCCCCGCCAGCAAAGAGCGCCGAGCCGTCGCTGCCCTCAGCCACCGGCCGGCCCGATCCTGGTCCGCCAGGCAAGCCCTCGACCTCCGACTGATCTCCGGCCGGTCAGCTTTCCACAAAAGTTAACCAACGGTGCGACAGCGAATTTCGTAGTTTCCGATATGGACCCTGATTGACGGGTCCGTCACGGTGCGATATCGTGGATTTTCCCCTTCGTCCAGCGAGGCGGCTCCTGTCTGTTCGCCTCGAGTACCCTTAGATTCGTGGCCAATCGAGGCCCCGAGGAACCTGATGCCTCAGCACCAGTCCCGTGTTCGCTTCATTGGAAGTCGTGAACTGCACCGCGATCTGCCAAAAGTCCTTGAGACCCTGGAAGACCCGGAAGCCCGATTTGTCCTGACGATTCACAGCAAGCCAAAGGCCGTGATTATCGGGGCCGAGGCATTCCTCGATATTCTCCGCGGTCCCAGCGCCCAGGATCGCCTGCTGGCCCTCCAGCTCGGCGCCCTCGTCCAGGGACACGAGGCCTCCGCGGCCACCTCGGAAGTTGAGGCACCTCAGGGAGAGTTGATCGGCGTGTGAGCCAACCCGCTTCGACCGGTCACACCTCGCGCGTGATCGATCCGCTGCACACGCCCCATCGCGACCCGGCGGGCAGGAGCCCCCCCTCCACAACTGCCTGGTATCACGCGCGAATCCGTGATGGCCCCCGTGCTCCGTCGGAGTGCGGGGGTTTGTTTTTTGGACCAAGGGCGGATCGGATGCGGGGGAAGGCCGTTGAACCGATCCGGACGAATGAACGGCCCGACGATCGAGGGAAGCATGCACCATTTTCTCGGCTATCTGTTCGTGTTTGTGGGAGGCGGCCTGGGTGCGATGCTCCGGCATGGGGTCAACCGTCTCGGCATGGCCTGGCTGGGGCCGTCTCTTCCGTGGAGCACGCTGTTCGTGAACGTGGTGGGGGGCCTGGTGATGGGTCTGTTCGCCGGCTGGTTCGCCTACCGCGGCGAGCACGCCAGCCAGTTGGTTCGACTGTTCCTGACGACGGGCCTTCTGGGCGGCTTCACGACGTTCTCGGCGTTCACGCTCGACGCGGTCTTGCTCTGGGAACGCAGGCAGTACATGGTAGCGGGCGGCTACGTCGTGGGATCGGTGGCGCTGGCGATCATCGGCCTCAGCGCGGGCCTGGCGATCACTCGTACCTGGCTGGGATAACCCGCGCAGAGCCGGATCGCACGCGGCGAGCGACCGAGTCGTTCGCCGATGATCGAGTATCGGTATCGGTGTCGGTCAGGCATCAGCGGCCGGAAGCGATCCGAACGCGGCGGCCGTCGATCCTCAGCCGGCCCTCGGCGAAGAGGGTGATCGCCTCGGGAAGGGCCTTGCACTCCTCCTGAAAGACCCGCGCGGCAAGGGTCTCGGGCGTGTCGTCGTCCTGCACCGGCACGATGCGCTGGAGGATGATCGGACCAGTGTCGTAGGCGTCGTCCGCAAGATGGACGGTGCACCCCGTGTACTTGACGCCCGATTCCAGCACCGCCTGGTGCACCCGCGCGCCGTAATAGCCCTCGCCGCAGAACGCCGGAATCAGCGACGGATGGACGTTCATCACCCGCCCCTTGTACTCGGGCGGGATGTACAGCAGCGACAGGAACCCCGCCAGGATCACCAGGTCGGCCTGGCTGTGGCGGATCGGATCGAAGACCGAGGCGCTGAACTCGGTGCGTGACCGGGCGTTGCGGTTCGCCAGCGCCATCGGGATCCCGGCCTCAGCCGCCCGATCGATGGCGCCGATCCTCGGCCGGCTGGCGACGACCTGGACGATCTGGGCCACCAGTCGGCGCGATCGGATAGA
>JAKAUH010000523.1 GCA_021818605.1 Planctomycetota bacterium | reverse complement strand
CGCGGACCTGATCCGCGAAATCCTCGCCCGGATCGGCGATGCGAACGCGGCCGACGCAGGCCATGGCGCGCTGATGAACCCCACCGCGGCCGACTTCCTCGCGCTGGGGACGGCCTGGTGGATCCTTCGCGACATGACGACGGGGATGGGGCACTCGCAGGAGGTGGATCGCGAGAGCCTCTGGCGCGAGCTCGCGGCCGGCGCGCATGCCTGGCGGCTCGGCGATATGCCGGCCGCCGCCAACCGCCTCCGCGCCGGGTTCGAGGTGCTCACGCAGGCTCGCGAGCGCATCTATCCGGTCGACGCCTATCTTCTCGACCTCTGCCTGGTGGATCCGTCGATGGCGGGCGGAGTGCTCGCCGAGCCGCTGGCGATCCAGGCTCCGCTGACCTTCATCGCACCCGCGCGGGCCATCGAGGTGCAGGCCGAGGCCCATCCCGAAGGAATGGCCGCGCTCCGGCAGGCGATCGCCGACGGCTGGGTCGATGTGGCCGGCGGGACGTACACCGAGGCCGAGGAACCGCTGTTGCCGCTCGAATCGATCCTCTGGCAGTTCGCCCACGGCGGCGACGTTTACCGGGCGCACCTCGACGATCGGAGCGTCGAGACGTTCGCCCGCCGCCGGTTCGGGCTCTTCGTGCAACTACCGCAGGTGGCCCGTCGATTCGGCATTCGCTACGCCATGCACCTGGCCTTCGATGCCGGGCGGTTCCCCATGCGGCCGGAGACCAAACGACTCTGGGAAGCACCGGAAGGAAGCAGTCTCGAGACTCTGCTGCGGCCCCCGATCGCCGCCGATCGGGCATCGCAGGGCTGGCGCTT
Organism: Planctomycetota bacterium; assembly: GCA_021818605.1. Taxonomy (GTDB): domain Bacteria; phylum Planctomycetota; class Planctomycetia; order Isosphaerales; family Isosphaeraceae; genus JAKAUH01. The sequence continues at coordinate 4,748 of JAKAUH010000523.1, read as the reverse complement.
CGGCTGGCGGCTGGCCGCAACGATGCGTGACGACCACATCGCCACGGTTCCCGTCGTCCGCTGGCCGAGCCCGGTCGCGGGCTGGTACGCCGACCTCAGGCAAGTGGCGACCTACTCGCCGGTCCTCCTCCGCTGGACGACTCTCAACGACTTCTTTCACCTGACCGACCGGCCGTATGAGACGTTTCGGCCCGATCCCGACGCCTACGCCACGCCGTACCTCGCGCAGGCGGTCGCCAGCGGCGATCAACAGCCGGTCTCGTGGCTGGCTCGCCACCATCGGCTGCGCGGCCGGCTGGATGCGACCCGCGCCCTCGAGGGCTTTGCGCGCGCAATCGCCTCGGTGGCGTCGGGCGAAATCTCGTCGCCAGACGTCCCGGCCGATCTTCCTTCCACCGGGACCATCGAGGAACAAATCGAGCTTCGCCGACCTGACGAGGCGGAGCGGGCGCTCGACGCGAGCCTGCCGGCGTGGTCGTCGGCGCTGGCCGGTCGGATCGTCGGCGGAACGACCTCGGCGGCCGATGCCGCGCCACAGGGCTATCTGGTCATCAACACGCTGGGAATCCCTCGCCGGGTCGCCGTTCATCTGCCCGAAGCATCGCCGGATCTGCGCCCCGACGGCCCCCTGCGTGCGGCGCAGCTCACCGACCAGGGTGTCTTTGCCGTCGTGGAGCTGCCGCCGTTCGGCTACGCCTGGGTTTCCGCGACGACCGACCCCGCGCGGCCGCCGGCGGCCACCGGCGCGGTCTCGGCCAGGGGGCGCGAGCTGAGGAACGAGTCGATCGCGATCGAGGTTGACGCGACGACTGGCGGCGTGCGGAGTCTCGCCGCCCCGAACGAGTCGTCTCCCCGACTGGGCCAGCAACTGGTGGTCCACGGGCTTCTCGATGGGGCCGGCAAGCCCGTCTCGTCCCAGATGCGTGTCGATCAGTTCGAGGTCGATTTCGCCGGGCCGGCGCTGGTTCAGGCCACGGCAATCGGTCGGATTCTCGACCCACGCGACGGCAACAACCTGGCGTCGTATCGCCAGCGCTATCGGCTCTGGACGGGTCGGCCCATCCTGGAGATTCAGATCGCCCTCAGCGATCTCGACTCTGCCTGGCTCGACCATGCATCCCATGGCGACCCCTGGTCGGTCTACCTCGGCTGTCGATGGGCGTGGCCCGACGCGAATTCGATGCTTCGGCGCACGGTGCTCTGGACGCCCGAGATCACCGAGCTCGAGCGGCCCGAGACGCCCGACGCGCTGGACATCACGACGCGGACTCAGCGGACGGCCCTTCTTTTCGGCGGGTTACCCTATCAGCGCAAGCACCGGGGCTGGATGCTCGACACCCTGCTGATCGCCGGCGCCGAAACTTGCCGCTCTTTCGAGCTGGGGGTCGTGCTCGACCAGGAGTATCCGTTCCACGCCGCTGTGGACCTTGTGACCCCCGCGGCAGTCGTCGAGTGCCCGGCTGGGCACCCGGCCGCGGCACCCGTGGGCTGGCTGGCGCGGATCGATCGGCAGAACGTCGCCATCACGCGCGTCGAGTTTCTCGAGATCTGCTCTGACCGCGGCTGGGGGCTTGTCTTCCATCTGCTGGAGACCGCTGGCCAGTCAGGCCGATGCCGGCTCAGGTTGTTCCGCGACCCCACCTGGGCGCGCCAGGTGGACTTCCTGGGCGAGACGATTATCGACCTCTCGGTCGAAGGCGAGGGGGTGTACGTCGACCTGACGCCTCACGAACTCGCCCGGGTTGAGGTAACGCTGGCCTGATCGGGACGCCCGGCCGTCACGCTCTCCGCTCGTTCTCCGCCCGCGGGACCGGGAACGGCATCAAGACCTCGCAAAGGCCGGCAGCGCAACAGTCTGTGGACCAGGAATCCACATGATCGCAGGATCTAATGGGTGCCGCTCGGGGTCAAATACCGGCCGTCGGACGCCGCCCTGGCGCTGCAAATTGCCACTCGGGGCCGCAAGGTTGCCACTCGGGGCCGCTGGCCGATTCTCTGGGGGTGACGTGGAACGGGGCTCCGCGCGTCGGGGTTCGCGGAGGGCGAGACCCGGACTGGCCGGGCCCAGGATTCGCCGACGGTCCGCGGAGGACGCGGGACCATTCTCCGGCGATCGGCTCTGGGCGAGACCGGCCGGCCGGTCGGTCGGTCGGTCGGTCGGTCGGCCGGCGGGTCGGACCAACCAGCCCGGCGATCCGGTGAACTGGAGCCTCGGGAGCCGGGAAAGGGAACCTGGCGAGGGCTCTCATTGCGGCTTGCCGAGCGACTGGAGCAGCGCCGCCATCCCCTCGAAGAGCGCCCCCAGCTCGCCGGCGGCCTCGGCGGGTGCCTCGATGACGACCTTGCCCGACGGCTCGCGCCGCACCTGGAGCTGCGAGAACAGGTCGCGGACCCGAGGCGCCGTCCCGGCATGGACCGATCCGTTCGCCGCTGCCGCGCCCGGCGCTGGGACGACTTCGGTCGGAGTGGGTTCCTGTTCGGCCGTCGGCGGTTCGGCTCGACCTGGAGGAGCAGCCGCCGGGGATGTTTCGGCGGCGGGCCGGGTGGTGGTCGCGGGCGTGGCGGGGGGTGAGACGGCCGTCGGCTCGGGAGTCGGCACGTCGTGCGACTCATCGGCCGCGTCGATCATCTCGTCGATCGGGTCGGGCACGTCGTCGCTCACGTCGAGGTCGTGGTCGTCGTCCTCGACCTCGGTTGTGTCGGCCTGGGCCTCGGCCTGGCCGCCCCGAGCCGCGACGACCGCGATGGCCGAGGGGTCGATCAGCTTCTGAATCCTGGACAGGAAGTTCGACGACTCGCCGAAGCGGACCGTCTCGGTGTCACCGTCAAAGAGCCCCTTGAAGAACGCCTGCTTCGTGTCGACCAGGACCGAGATCCGCGACTCGATCCCCTGCTCGCTGACGAGGTTGTACACGTCGATCGGCCTGCGCTGACCCAGGCGATACACCCGGCCGATGCGCTGCTCGAGCACGGCCGGGTTCCATGGGAGATCCAGGTTGATCACGCAGTTGGCCGCGCGCTGAAGGTTCAGTCCGACCCCGCCGGCGTCACTGGAAAACAGGATGCGAAAGCTTGGGTCGTCGTGGAACTCGACGATGTTCTGCGTCCGCCGTTTCTGGTTCTCGGCACCGGTGAAGAACCCGGCGCGCAGCCCCGGCCCGGCGAGCAGGTCGCGGACGGCCCAGTGCGCCAGGGTGAGCATCCGTCGCCACTGGCTGAACACGACGACCTTGCGCCCCTGGGCCAGGACGAGCTGCTGCACGAGCTGCCGCAGTTCGGCGAGCTTGGGCGTGGCGAGTCCCTGGAGGGTCGCCTCGTCGGGGCCGCGGTCGCGGATCGTCGGCCAGACCTCCTCGAACTGGAGCTGCGCCAGGCCGTTGCAGATGATCCGCTGGAGCGTCAACAGGCTCATCAGCCGGAGAAACTCGGCCTGGGTGAGCGGTCGGTTCATGGCTTTCTGCATCAGGATCACGATGGGTTGGTCGAGCTCGTCATGAGCGGCCTGCTGCGCCTCGGTCAGCTCGATCGGCACGCGGGTGTCCGTGCGCGGCGGGAGCTGGTCGAGCACGTCGCGGCGTACCCGGCGGAGCATGCAGTGCCGCAGACGGTCGCGGATCGTGCCCAGGTGCCGCACGCCGACCATCTCGTTGCGGCCGTCCTCGCGGATCGCGTGAAGCGCGCCCAGCCGCCACTTCGGCTCGAGCGCCATGTCGTCGACCCACTCGACGACCGACGCCAGTTCCTCGATCCGGTTCTCCATCGGCGTGCCGGTGAGCACCAGCCGGTAGGGCGGGGTCAGCCCCTTGACCGAGAGCGCCGTCTTGGTCGCCCAGTTCTTGATCCGCTGCGCCTCGTCCAGCACGACGAGGTCCGGCTCCCACCCCCGGACGATTTCCAGGTCGCGCAGGAGTTGCTCGTAATTGACGATCAGGAAGCCTTCCTTGCGCGCGGCATAGAGCGCCTGACGTTCGGCGGGCGAGCCGTCGACGATCTCGATCGGCAGCTCCGAGAAAGTGGCCCACTCGCGTGCCCACTGGGGCTTGAGGCTCGCCGGCGTGATGATCAGGCCCCGCCGAACGCGCCCGCCCCGCCAGAGCACGCCGCACGCGGCGATCGCCTGCGCGGTCTTGCCCAGTCCCATGTCGTCGGCCAGCAGCAGCCGCCCCTCGCCCAGGAACCGGAGCACGCCATCGCGCTGATAGGGGTAGAGCGGCCGCTTGAGCGCGTGCAGTCCCTGGCGGAACTCGGCCGGCGAAAGCGCCTGATCGACCATGAGGTGCAGCCGCTGCCGCTCGCGAAGCAAAAGCGCCCGGACGGCGGGATCATGCCGCAGGCCCGCGGTGCGGGCCGGGATCGCGCCGAGCAGGTCGTCGACCAGCGCCAGCCGCCGCTTGGGCTCGGAATAATGGGCGGTCTTGAGCGTGGCGATCCCGTCGCGCGGCGTGCGGAACCACCGGAGCGCCTGGTCGGCGCGGGCCGAGCGTGCGGCGACCGACTCGGTCTCGCCGCGCCAGCCGACGCGTTCCAGCCAGTCGCCCGTGCCGGTCAGCGGTCGGATGGGGTCCCACCACAGGCCCATTCGACCGGGCGGCTCGCCCCACTCCTGCTCCTTCACGGCCTGCTGGAGCAGCCGCGGCCGAGCGTAGAGGTGCTCGAGCACGGTCAGGGCGTGCTTGCAGACGCCCAGCGAGTTTCGCAGGAAGTCGGGGCAGTCGCACCGGGTCTCGACCGGATCGACGCCGAGCAGC
>JAKAUH010000425.1 GCA_021818605.1 Planctomycetota bacterium | reverse complement strand
CTCGGGGCCGGCGCGAACCAGGGCGGGGCGGACCTCGTAATGACAGGGGGCCGCGCGCCGCGATCGACATCTCCCGTTCCGTTGACCCCAGGGATGCCCACAATCCATGACTGTTGACGCACAACCCGCCCGGGCGTCCCGGCCTCGGCTGGCGGTCCGGCTGGCCGTGGCCTGCTGGGCGGTCGCGCTCTTCGCGACGGCCGCCGCCCCCGTTCGCGCCGCCAGTCGGCCGATCGAGGTCGAAAATATCTGGATCGGGCTGGGACCCAATAACGCATTCAAGGTCGGGACCTGGACACCGGTCTGGGTGCAGCTCCATGCCGGCGACGCGCGGTTCCAGGGGTTCATCCAGGTGATCGTCGCCGACGACGACGGGACGCCGACCTCGTTTTACACGCGGATCGACGTCGCCGCCCGGGACACCAGCACCGTCGTCGCCTACGTTCGCCCGGGCTCGCGCGACCCCGACCTGACGATCCAGCTCTACGACGGCTCAAACAACCTGGTCGCCACCGTGCCGCAGGAGTTGATCCTGCCGCGGCCGCCCGAAGTCATGATGCCTCACGAGACGTTGATCCTGTCGATGGGCCAGCCGAGGGGCCTCGAAAACGTCACAAATCTACCCGGTTTCCGGGCAGGCGGTCTGTCGGGTAGCAACTTCAGCGGCTTCGAGGAGCTGCTGGTGATCACCCGGATGGACCCCCATCTCGGCCGCCTTCCTGGCCGCTGGTACGGCTACGACGCGGCGCGGACGATCGTGCTCGACACCGCCGACCCCGAGGTTCTGCGCTCGCTGGAGGGCATGCACGGACAGCCGCTGGTCGAGTGGGTCCGCCGGGGCGGCCACCTGGTGCTGTCGGTCGGCGCGAACTGGCAGCAGTTGCGCGACAGCGTACTGGCGCCGATGCTGCCGGGGCTGCCGGCCGGTCAGGAGGCGTTGCCGTCACTCGAGGGCCTCGACGCCTTCGCCGGCTCGACCAAGCAGATCACGCCGCCGAGCCTCGAGCGGCGCAAGATCCTGGTGACGAAGCTCGAGGAAGTCCGGAGCCGCGGCGGCAAGGCGCTGGCGATGATGATGGGCTTGCCGCTTGTCATCCGCGGTCCCTACGGCTTCGGCCGCGTCACGCTGATCGGGGTCGATACCAGCCAGAAGCTGTTCTCCGACTGGCCCGACCGCGGGTTGTTCTGGGCTCGCGCGATCGACCTGCGGACCCAGCGGGCCGAGTATGCCAGCGTCGTGCTTCCCATGGGAGGCGGCCGGTTCAATCGGGTGGGGACCAGCGACCTGGCCACCCTGCTCCGCGTGTCGCTCGAGCAGTTCCCCGGCGTCCGGCTGGTCCCATTCGGCTGGGTCGCCTTCTTCATCTTTCTGTACATCCTGCTGATCGGGCCGGGGGATTACTTCTTCCTCAGGAAAGTCCTGAAGCGGATGGAGCTGACCTGGATCACTTTTCCCACGATCGTGATCGCCGTCAGCCTGATCGCCTACTACGCCGCGTACGTCTTCAAGGGGAACGAGCTCCTGGTCAACCAGGTCGAGGTGGTCGACATCGATCAGATTGACGGGATCGGCCGGGGCATGACCTGGGCGTCGCTGTTCAGTCCGCAGAATCGCGACTACACGATGCGGGTTCTCCCCCTGCCGATCGATCGCCAGCCGGCGGCCGAGGCGCCGGCATCGGCCGGCAAGAGCGAGAGGCCGGCGCCGGGAACCGAGGTCATCACGACCTGGTTCAGTTCACCCGAGAACCAGTTCGGGGCGGCCGGCAGCACGGCGCCTCGGTTCCGCTTCGGCAGTTCGGGCTATTCGTACGGCGGCTACTCGGACGAGGACGAAGTGGGCGTGAACCGGGCGGGCGGCGCGATCGAGATGCTGCACAACGTCCGGATCCCGATCTGGAGCACCAAGAACATCATGGCGCAGTGGTATGGCCCGGCCAGGCCGATCCTCGACGCCAACCTGCACGAGGTGGGCACGGGCCGGCTCAGCGGCAAGGTGACCAACCAGCTCGACATCCCCCTGGAAGACGCGATCCTCGCCTTCGACAAGCACGTCTACCTGCTGGGCCGGATCGAGCCCAGCGCGACCGTCTCGGTCGAGCTCGCGAGTAACCGCAACCTGTCAGGACTGCTCAAGGAACGGACCCGGGGATACACCAGTGCCTCGGGATACTACGAACCGTCCTACATCAACAATTCCCGGCCCGAGCTGCTGCTCGACGCCATGTTCCACCAGAGCCTGACACTCATGCCCGAGGAGCGGGTGTTCACCAACGACGTCCTCCGCGACCTCGACCTGACCGGCCAGCTCAGGCTCGGCCGGCCGATGCTGGTGGCGCGCGTACGCCGGCCCGGCTCCCGGCTGATCCTGGACAATGCGCCCTCGGACCCGAAGACCGATCAGACGACGCTGGTCCGTGTCGTCCTGCCGCTGTCCGGGCCTGGTGAATGACGTCGTCTGATGCGCCCGCACCCTCGGCCCAGCCGGCGGCCCGCCCGCCGCGCCGGCATCCCTGGCCCACCGGCCGACACGATCCGACTCGACACGAGGCTCAACTCCAATGATCGAAACGCATGAATTGACGAAGATGTACGGCGATCTGTACGCGCTCAATCGCCTGAATCTCACGCTCGACCAGGGCGATGTGTACGGCTTCATCGGCCCCAACGGCGCCGGCAAGACGACCACGATGCGGATCCTCGCCACGCTGCTCAACCCCTCGTGGGGCGAGGCCACCGTCTGCGGCTACTCGATCTACACCGGGTCGAAGGAGATCCGTCGTGTGATCGGCTACATGCCCGATTTCTTCGGCGTGTACGACGACATGAAGGTCATCGAATATCTCGAGTTTTTCGCCTCGGCCTACCGAATCAAGGGGGCCAAGCGGCGGCAGATCTGCGAGGCGGTCCTCGAGCTGGTTGACCTGACGTACAAGCGCGACGCTCTTGTCACCAGCCTGTCGCGCGGCATGACCCAGCGCCTGGGCCTGGCTCGCACGCTGCTGCACGACCCGCAGGTCCTGCTGCTGGACGAGCCGGCCTCGGGGCTCGATCCCCGCGCGCGGATCGAGATGCGTGCCCTGCTCAAGGAGCTGCGGACCATGGGCAAGACGATCCTGGTCTCCAGCCACATCCTTCCCGAGCTGGCCGATATCTGCAACAAGATCGGCATCATCGAGCAGGGCTGCCTGCTGGTCAACGGCGAGGTCACCGAGGTCATGCGGCGGGTGCGCACCGACATCGTGCTGAACATCTCGGTCGCCGACCGCGTGACCGACGCGGCCAACCTGCTCGAGGGACAGCCGGAGGTCGAGAACGTCCAGGACAAGAACGGCGTGCTGGTCGTCAAGCTCAACGAAGGGGTCGTCCAGTACAGCTTCCTCGCCAGCCGGCTGATCGAGCAGGGGTTCGAGCTGGTCCTCTTCAAGGAAGACGAGATCAACCTCGAGACGGCCTTCATGCACCTGACCAAGGGGATCACCAGTTGATCGACGGGCAGATGGTCCGGCGGCCGGCGTCTCGGGTTGCTTGCCCCGCTCCACCGGCCGCCCTGTCGGCGATCGCTGTCCGCACCTCGCGTGCCGCTGGTCAGGGGATCGTACCCTGAAGTGCGGTAAGATAACCGCTGGGGGCCGGGCCGGCCTGCGTCGGCGGGGGAGTCGGAGTTGAGGTGGGAGTTCCGAAGAAGGAGAAGGTGGGGAGTGCCGTCAGCACCTGCGGATTCGTCTGGGTCGGCGCCCCGTACAGGATGTACATATTCGAGAAGCCGTTGACGCTCCCCTCGACGTACATCGTATTGTAGATCAGGCCGCCGATCCCGAAGTACGAGCCTGGATCGATGTTGACGTTCCCCTGGATGTAGGCCCCCACCGAAGGAATCACCACCGTGGTCGTGGAATTGGCGACAGCCGTGTAGTTGAGCGACAGGACGTTCGAGCCAGTGCCGGTCCCCTTCGGCGGCTGCGAGACCAGGCCGAGGTCGCGGCCGATGAAGAAGTACGCCCCGTTTGACAGGGTGATCGACCCGCCCACATTGAGCAGGTTGAGATCGCGGCCGACGGTGATTCCCTTCCCCGGGCCGCTCAGGTCGATGCTGTTGGCCACGTCCAGAGTCTGGAGGGAGCCGCCGACAGTGATCGATGCGCCAGGCACGATCGAGTCCAGGGCGATTCGGTCGATCGAGGACGTCCCGTTGACCGTCAGCGGGCCGGACAGTTCAGCATCCTGGAAGCCCTCGATCGCCCCGATTTGCCCGCTGGTCACCGTGATCTGACCGATGTTCAGCAGGTGGTTCCGCGCCGACTCGCCGTATGCGAAGCTCTTGGCGAACCCGGGTATCTGCGGCTGGCCCAGCGGGTTGATGGTCAGGTCGGTGTTCTGGGTCGACCCGTCCACGATGAGCCCGACCCGACCGCCCGGCATGGCATAAGCCCGCACCGTGCCGATCGGCTGGGGATAGTTGGCGTTCTGCTGCGACACCAGCGCAGTGGCGGAGGACGCGGTCGAATTGCCGCCCTGGCCGGTCGCGCCTTCCGCGGTATTGGTGGCCAGGGTGTTCGAGGTGTAGGACAGCTTGATCATGTAATGCGAGCCGTCGAGAGCCACGACCTCAACCGCCTGGCCGCCGCGCGCCGTCTGCGTTGCGATCGCGACCCGGCGCCTCGTGATTCCGCTGACTGGCCACTGCAGCGGAGCGTGCTGAACCTGCGGCGGAAAGTTGTGCAGGAAAGCATTCCGGACGTTGGGATGACGCAGGTGGTACTCGCCGATGGCCAGCACCTTCTGCGGCGAGTGCCAGTACGACAACAGGACCCGGCCTTCCAGTCCGCCCTCGAGTCCCGGGGTGAAACCACGCGTTCGCGCCCGTCGCATCCTGCTGGATAGCACGAGCGTCTCGATGGCCTGCAACTGCCGCCATCCGCGTGCGATCCGATCGCGAATCGCCGTCCAGCCCAGGTCGCGCACCCCGCGCACCAGGGCAACGATCCCACGATCGCCATGGATGCTCGAGGCCGGCGCCGGGCCGATCGTTGGCCCATTCGGGCGCGGCACGTCCTGATACGAGCGAGTTAACGCCATGCGACGATCCTCCTGGTCGCGGCCAACCTGTCCTCGCAGAGACCAATTCGTCCCGCTCGTCCTCACCGATTCCCGGCGGGAGAGCAGTCCCGAAGCCATCGACCTTGCGCCGGATCCTCCGACGCCGCGCGGCTCCGCTTTCGGGACCGACCCGGTTGGCTCCTCAACTACCTCCTCTTATCGGCGCAAGTGCGCACGGCCCCATGACCGTTTCGTCCGCTCCGACGCGTCCGAGTTCCTCCGGTATCGCCTGTAACGGCCCGCGCGGCTGACGCAACTCTGCGGGGCCAGCCGAGTTTGCCGGTCGCGTCAGATGCAGGCACCGCTCGGGCTATCGGCGGGGCGAGGAAGACCCAGCGGGCCACCTGGTCATGTTCCACACGTTGCGAAGCTGCTGCTGACAATCTGGCGGGATCGAGCCAGAGAACCGCAATTGAATCTGGCGGCCCCGAGCGATCCCGACGATCTTCCCCTGGCGCACGTTGTGCCGCTCGCAG
>JAKAUH010000050.1 GCA_021818605.1 Planctomycetota bacterium | reverse complement strand
CGATTCCATCGGTCGATTGCATCGGCCGAAGGACCGCGAAATCGAAATCCTGGAAGGTCAATCGAAGCTCCCAGCCGTTCGTAAACAGGATCGAATGGCGAAACGTCCTGTCGACGGCCGAGGGAATGAGCTCGACCTCGTCGTGCAGCCACTCGATGTAAGGACAGTCGTCACCCACCAGGTCGTGCCGGATGAGGGTCTCCAGGAGGACCAAACGGTACTGGAGGACGAGAAGCTCTCTGGGCGCGGCGTCGAGCTGGAGGTACAGCCCGAATGAAGGAGCACGCCGCTCCGGGCCCTCATGATGGCCGTTTCCGAATGATGCCTCGTCGCGGAATGAGGTCACGAGGGCCTCCAGATCCGTGACGGAGAATCCGGCCGCGGAGAGGACGCGGGCGTCGTGCAGGTAATAGCGGTCGAGCAGGTCCCGGAAGCGCGGCGGCAGTTCGTGCTCGATCGCGCGGAGAGCCTGGAGATACTCATCGGCCCGGACCTCGAGCTCGGTCTCCGCGGCCTCCGTGATCGCGAGGTCATCCGAACCGAAACGAGCGAGCAATTCGGGGGTGAAGAACTTCATGGCTTCTTCCTGGCCTTGCGCCTCTCGGTCTCGTAGAACGCGTGACCGCCGGGCGAACGCGACTGCTGATGAAAATGCGGCAAGGCCATTGGACCCGCGCCGCTCGTGTGGGGAAACTGCGGCCTGCTCGGCGGTCCGACCTGGGACTCGATTCTGTACGTCAACGAGCGATTCGCGGCGGAATCGGGTCCGCGAATCACGATGTCCTCGCCGTTCCTTCGCCGGCTTCCGTTCCCCTCACTGCCGCGCTCCTGCCAGATCTCGAACCGTTGGCTCAGATCTTTCTCAGGATCTCCTTGACCACCCGCGACGGGCGGCCGTCGGTGAGGCGCTGTTCGCGGCCGTTGGCGTGGTAGATCAGCCTGTTGTGATCCAGGCCAAACAGGTGGAGGATCGTCGCCTGGAAGTCGTTGGGCGTGACGACGTTGTCGGCCGCGCGGTGGCCGACCTCGTCGGTGCTGCCGAACGTCATGCCCCCCTTGATCCCGCCGCCGGCCAGCCAGATCGAGAAACCCTGGCCGTTGTGGTCGCGGCCGGCCTTATCGTCGAGATTCCCCTCGCTGACGGGCAGGCGGCCGATCTCGCCGCCCCAGTGGACGATCGTGGTATCCAGCAGCCCGCGCTGTTTCAAATCCATCACGAGGGCCGCGGCGGGGCGGTCGGTGCGGCGGCAGATCGCCGGCAAGCTGGAGCGCAGCGAGTTGTGCGTGTCCCAGGGCTGGCCGCCCAGGAAGAGCTGGACGAACCGGACGCCACGCTCGACCAGACGCCGGGCGATCAGGCAGCGCGTGCCGTACTCGCGGGTCTCGTCGTGGTCCAGGCCATACAGCCGGCGGATCGAGGGCGGCTCGCCGGTGATGTCGAGCGCCTCCTTGGCGGCGGTCTGCATCGAGGCGGCCAGCTCGTAGCTCTGGATGCGGGCCTCGAGGTCGGCCTCGCCGGGGTGCTGCGCCAGGTGCCGGCGGTTGAGCTGGTCGAGGAACGTGAGGTTCTGCTGCTGGAGCCGTCCGCGTAACTGAGGCGGCGGATCGAGGTTGAGGATCCGGGGCTCCTGCGGGCGAAGCACCGTCCCCTGGTAAAGCGGAGGCATGAAGCCGCTCGACCAGTTGAGCGTGCCGTCCACCGGCGGGCCGCCGGGGTCGGAGAGGACCATGTACGCGGGCAGTTCGTGCGACTCGCTGCCCAGGCCGTAGACGAGCCAGCTCCCCATCGTCGGCCGGCCCGTGATCCCGGCGATCCCGCCGTGGAAGAACCGGATCGAGACCTCGTGGCCGTTGTGACCGGTGTGCATCGAGCGCACGACGCAGAGATCGTCGACGATGCCCGCCGTCGCCGGGAGCAGTTCGGAGACCTCGGTCCCGCAGGCGCCGTGGCGAGCGAACTTCCACGGGCTGCCGAACAGCTTCTTGCTGGCGCGGTTCACGAAGCTGAAGACGACGTCGCCGCCGTACTCGGTGCCGTGATGTTTCGACAGCTCGGGCTTGGGGTCGAACAGGTCGACGTGCGACGGCCCGCCGTGCATGAACAGCGAGATCATCGCATTGGCGCGGGGCGCGAAGTGCGTGGCCTTCGGCTTCAGGTCCAGCGGCAGGTTCTCGCCGGGCTTCTTCGGCTCGCCGGCCAGGAGCAGGCCATCCTGCCCGAGCAGGTGCGCCAGCGCGAACGAGCCGACGCCGAATGCCGAGTTCGCCAGGAAGGCACGCCGGCTGGAATTGAGGGGATCAGTCGACATAGAGGAACTCGTTCGATGTCAGGAGTTGCTGGCAGAGGTCCGCGAGCGCGGCGAGCTCGCGGTCGCCAGGTGTGTTCGTGCGGGCCATCTCGTTGCGCTGCGCCTTCAGGAACGCGCGGGCCAGCGCCCGCTCGTCGGCCGTGATCGGGCGCTGGTAGGCGAGCGTCCAGGCGCGATCGAGCATCGCGTCCGGGTCGGGCTTGCCGCCCGACGTGCGGGGCGCCTCGGATCGCACGCGCGCCGCCATCGCCTTCGCATGATCGAGGACAAAGTCACTGTTCATGAGCATCAGGGACTGCGGGGCCGACGTGCTGGGCGTGCGGCGGTCGCAGTTCACGGCCATCGCCGGCGCGTCAAAGGCGGCGAGGAGCGAGACCGGCCGGGTGCGCCTGACCTCGAGGTAGAGGCTCCTGCGTGGCGAATTGCCCGCGGCGTTCACCTGGCCGACGGCGTCCTCGACGACCGGCACGGGCCGGCCGTGAAGCGTCGGGTCGAGCCGGCCGCTGGTAAACAGCACGCGGTCGCGGAGCGCCTCGGCGTCCAGGCGGCGGACGGGGTAGCGTGCGTACCAGGCGTCGAGCGCGGTGTCGCCGGCCGAGGTGCGCCGGGACGACTGGCGATAGGCCGACGAGGTCACGATCAGGCGGTGCATCCGCTTGAGGCTCCAGCCCTGGCGGACCAGCTCGGTGGCGAGCCAGTCGAGCAGCTCGGGATGCGTCGGCCGCGTGCCGAGGGCTCCGAAATCGCCGGCGGATTCCACCAGGCCGCGGCCGAAGTGGTGCATCCAGATCCGATTGACCAGCACACGGCCGACGAGCGGATGGCGGCCGTCGACGAGGTGCCGGGCATAGGCGAGACGTCGGCCGGAGGTCGGCAGCGTCGGATCCTTGCCCGCGATCTCGAATCGCTTTCCCGGCGGCGCGGCGATCGTCAGGTCGCCGGGGGCGACGGCCGTGGTCGGCTGGCGATGATCGCCGCGGTAAAAGACGTGCGTCGCCGGAATCTGGCCGGGAAGTTCGTCGAGGACGCTCACGAAGTCCTCGACGGGCTTTTTGGCCCGGACGGCGGCGATCTTCGCACGCTCCTTCTTCAGGTCGTCGGCCGCGCCCGGGTTGTACTGATACAGCACGCCCTCGCTGATGTTGACGCTCGGGTTCGACGCGAGCAGTTGCTTTTGCTCGGCGGTGCGCTTCGCCTCGGGGGTCTTGCGGGCGTCGCGGAGCTGGCCGCGCATCGCGGCGGGGAACTTCGTCAGCTCTTTTTCGAGCGCCTCGTCGAGAGAGCGGGCGACCCTGGGGGCGAGGGCCTTCTCGAGCTTCTGGGCCTCGGCCTCGATCGCAGCCGAGCGGGCGCGATCGGCGTCGGTGGCCAGCGAGACGAGGCGCTGGGTGGGCCGTCGCCAGTGGGACGGGTCGAGCGCCGGCTCGAAGACGGCGCGGAGCCGGTAGTAATCCACCTGCGGGATCGGGTCGTACTTGTGATCGTGGCACTGCGCGCAGCCGACGGTGAGGCCCCAAAACGTCGAGCCGACGATCTTGAGCGTGTCGGCGACGACCTGGTTCGACGCGAGAGCCGGATCGGGCGCGCCCGAGGACGTGCCATCGGCCGCCATGCGCAGGAAGCCGGTCGCGGCCAGCAGCTCGGCCTGGTCGGGCTTGAGGTTGCTCCAGGGGCGCGGGACCAGCTCGTCGCCAGCGAGTTGCTCGACGATGAAGCGGTCGAGCGGCCTGTCGGCGTTGAACGCGCGGACAACGTAGTCGCGGTACCTGTACGCGTAGGGTCGCGGGGTGTCCTGACTGCCGTCGCCGTCGGAGTCGGCGTAGCCGGCGACATCCAGCCAGTGCCGCGCCCAGCGCTCGCCGTAATGGGGCGAGTCGAGCAGGCGGTCGACCGCGCGTTCGTAGGCACCCGGCCGGCGGTCGTTCAGGAACGCGGCGATCTCAACGGGCGAGGGGGGCAGCCCGATCAGGTCGAACGCCGCGCGGCGAAGGAGCGTCGTGCGATCGGCCTCCGGGGCGAAGGCCGCCCCCTGATGGCGGAGCTCGGCCAGGAGGAAGGCGTCGATCGGCGTGCGGACCCGCGCGGCGTCCTCGGGCGCGACCGCGGGCGGCTCGGGCCGGCGGACGGGCTGAAAGGCCCAGAACGCGCGCTCCTCGGGCGTGATGTCGATCCCCGGTGGCAGGCTGTCGGGCTCGTCGCGAAGCGTCTTCGCCCCGGCGGCGATCCAGCGCGCGATGAGGTCGGCCTGGTCGGATGTCAGTTTCTTCTCACCAGGCGGCATCTCGCCGTCGCGCACCCGGTCGAGCAGCGGGCTCTCGTCGGGATGCCCCGGCACGACGGCCGGGCCGGTCTTGCCGCCGCGACGGGCCGTCCGAGCCAGGCGGAGGTCCAGCTTTCCCTTCAACTGGGATCCGCCGCCGTGGCAGTCCAGGCAATAGGTCTTGAAGATCGCCCGGACGTCCCGCTCGAACGTCGGCGGCGCGTGGCCGTCGCCTCCCTGGGCCGCGGCGGCCGTCGCGAACAGACCGATCATCGCGATCAACCCCTGCCGGGTCGGGTGCATGGCGAACTCCTGTGACTGCTCTCCATCCGGTCCGGACGCCCAGGTTGAATTATTGTTAAAACTCCGTGATGCCGCAAGCCGAACCGATGGGCGGCGGGGTGCTTGTGTGGGCCGGTCGAGGCTGATCTGATGAGAGACGCCCGCGGCCCGAGGCGCGCGGGAGACCAGAAGCACCGAAAGCGAGGGCGATGCATGGCGGGCGGACGACGTGGGACCCTGGCGATCCTCGGCGGGACGGCGGCGGCAGTGGCAGGGGCGCTGGGCCTGCGACCGCGGACGCCGCGGCAGGCGCACTTCGGGTTCATCCAGCGAGCGATCCGGCGCGAGCGGGCGTTCAAGCGAACGATCGTGGTGGTGACGTGCCTGGTCGTCGGGGTGATCCTTCGCGTGGTCCCGTGGGGACGTTACCTGGCGGCCACGATCGAGAGCCCGACGAGCCGCGTGGCTCACCAGGCGCTGGGGCTGACGCGCAGCCGGGCCGAGATCAACCGCGAGTGGGCTCAGTTTCGCCAGATCGGGATCGAGACGACCCGGCCGCGGGTCGAGAGATTCTTCGCCAACAGCGAACCGGCGTTCCAGCGGCTGATGCGGTTCGTGGGGATGGACCCCGAGCACGGCCTGTTGCGGTGGGCGAACTTCAACTGGACCTTCCTGCTGTCGTCGAAGGTCTTCGAGCCCGACGATCGGCGGTCGTACCGGTTCCTGCCGA
>JAKAUH010000971.1 GCA_021818605.1 Planctomycetota bacterium | reverse complement strand
GCCCCTGGCGCGCAAGTCATCGGGCTTCATCTGGAACTTCAGGCCGTCGAGCAGGACGAACTTGACCCTCGCCCGCGCCTCGTTGAACGGCGCCGTCATCACGACGACGTGGCCGAGCTTCCCGGACTCAATGGTCCCGAGCCGCTTCTCGACCCCTGCGATCGTCGCGGCGTGTGTGGTGAGAGCCGCCAACGCATCGTCGGGCCGGAGCCCCGCGCCGATCAGCTTGCGCAGGTTGGCCGGCACGTCCTCGAGCCGGGTCACGCCGTCGGTGGCGAAGGCGAACGGGATTCCCTGCTTCGCCAGCACCGTCGCCGTCGCCAGTTGCTCCTTCCATTTATCCCGGCGGTGCGCGATCGCGCGGAGCGGCTCGTCGCGCTCGGCGGCCGGCTGCTTGCGATACTCGGCCTCGGGGGGGACCTTCGGCTCCTCGGGTATGCTCAGCCGCAGGATGACGGGGGTTTTATAGCTCCTGAGCCGGTCGGCGGTCTTGGTTGCCTCGCGCCCACCGACGATCACGGCGCTGGTGCCGAACTCCTCGGCCAGGTCGAGCGCGCGGTGGATCTCGTCCTCGCTGTTGGCTTCCCACCAGACCGGCAGCTTCTTCGCCCGCGCGGCGGCAAGGGCCCTGAGCGCCGGGTCAAACGGCGGGATTGGGCCGCCGTGCTTCGCGGCGAACGCCTCGAGCTTCTCGAGATGCTCGGCGTCGAGCATCGCCTGGCGCAGGTGCGCGATCGATCCCATCAAAACGCGCGGATAGGGATTCTCAATCGGTCCGGCGGCCTCGCCCATCCGGCGCCGGCCGGGGAAGAAAGCCGGAGTCTCCGACTTCGTGGACGGTCCGGCGGGCTCGAACGGCGGCGCGGGGTTGATGTGCAGCGCCACCGGCGAGGCGACGATCGCGTCCCGCCGCGGCAAACCGCTGAGGCTCACCAGTGCGCTCTGTCCGGTCGCGATCGCTCCGGCGGGTGCCGAGAGGAAGTCGGTGAAACCCAGCCGTCGTCGGGGCTCGGCCAGCGCATCGTTCAGATCGAGCGCGCCAGCGACCTGGAACTCGGGCGTGAGTCCGCGGCGGTTGTCGGTCGGCGTCGACGGCAGCGGCGACTCGGACAGATCCACCAGCCGGCCGCGACCAGTGGCCGAGCGCTCGACCCCGGCGTGCTGGCCGACGGTTGTGTAAAGATCGATGAACCCTGGGTAGACGACCAGTCCCTTGCCGTCGATCGTCTCGGCGTCGAACGGCACCGCGACATCCTTGTCGGGCCCGACAGCCTCGATCACGCCGCGGCGGATGACGACCGTGCCCGGCATGATGACCTTGCCGGGCGCGGCGACGATCTTCGCCCCGCGGATGGCGTAGGCCGCCGGATATCGGCCGGAGCCCAGCTCCGTCGTGGGTTCGTCGGCGGCCAGGCCGAGCCCCACCATGACCATCACCCCCAGCCCGATGGCAAGCCCGAGCCCTCGCCATTGCCATCGACAGTCCTGCCCCGCGCACCGCCAGCGAACCATGATGTGAATCCCCGAAGTTTGGACCCTGGCCAATCGCCGGACGACCGTCCGGCCGGCCTGTGCGTGCGCACCCGCCCCGCGACGGCCGGGGAGAGATGGCGGCGCCGGCGTCCCGGCGCCGCCCCGGCCGTCATTCTGTCCCGTGCCGCCGATTATAAATGCGACAAACACGAGAAGCACGACCCTGACGCGAAACTCATCTGAAACGTTGGAAACCGTCCGCCGCCGCGTTCGGTCCAGGGGGCCTGGCAGACCAGAATCACCTGAATCCCAGCAGGGGGACCGCTTCTCCGGAATGCCGTGATTCAAAATCGCATGTGGTCTCCTTGAACTCTTGATAGGCCCGGGGCGGCGAGACTTTTCTTGATGTCTCTTGAAATCGACCTCGGGGGGGGGGGTAGACTCCCACGAATCATCGTCCAGGAGGGTAATAGACAACGAGTCGGTGGAAGCGACTTGAGGCGGGAATCGCGAGTCTTGAAGAGAGATCCGGCATGGCCAGATCGATTGGGCGAGTGATGAAACGTGCTGGAATTGTATGCGTGTTTACAATTGCGATGTCTACATGTTGTCTGTATGTGAGCCAATCTACGAAGCCGCGGTGGCCTCCCGCGGAGCCTTCGACTGAGATAGGCTCGGCGATCACCTCGATCGCCGAGATCGATCGGCTCGAAACGAGCGCTCCAAGACTGGAGATTAGCTGGGAACCTTCCTCGAGAGAGGTCCAGGCTTATCGCAAGGTCCGTTGCACCGTGCAGCTTCATGCACGGGATGGCGACCTGGTTCCGAACGCTTTATTCCTCGCGCTGCGGCATCAAAGGTCGGAGTTCGGCCGCGTCCCACTGCAGATTGTAAACCGCGAGAGAGGAGAATTCGTCCTTCAGGCGACTTTGAGGGCACCGTCACGGCCGGGGACCTACCGACTGGTGATCTTGGCGGAGCACATCCTGCGAGGCGAGGCACTGGGAGGAAAAGACCAGGACTTGAAATCAAGGACTCCACGATCGCTCTATCGCGAGGTCGGGGAAGCTGGGTTGGTTGTCACGCGATGAAGGTGAGACCGATGATGAGCGCGAGCCGTTGCCGTTTGCTGAAGGCGTTCACACTCATTGAGCTTCTTGTTGTAATCCTGATCTTGGCAATCCTTGCGGTCGTCATTTTACCGGCCGTTCAGTCCGCTCGCGAGGCGAGTCGTCGCGCCCAGTGTTCTAACAATCTCCGACAGTTGGGAATCGCATTGAACTCCTACGTGTCGCAACACCGGGTCTTTCCTCAGGGAGACAACGGCGACGGCTATTCGCTGCACGCAATGATCCTGCCGTTTATTGATCAACGGCCGTTGTATGACTCAGTCAATTTTTCGCTAGACGCCCCCTTGAGCGTCAATCCCTATTCTGGGGGGTCGAACGTCACTGCCTCTGAATCCTCGATGTTGGTATTCCTATGTCCTGCTGATTTGATTGCACCGGATTCGCGCGGCAGGACAAACTATGCCGGAAACGGGGGGGTGGAAGTTCCTGGAATGGTTTCAATGGCATCTTTGTAGATAATTCCGTCACGAGTCGATCGCCGATCGGTTTTTCCGCTGTGCGCGACGGCGCGACTCAAACGACGGCAATGTGCGAGTGGGTGATCGGCCAGCCGGAGGAAATGAACCCGCGCGGTGTTGTGTTCAAGACAGAATTGTTCAGCGCGCCCGGCGAATTCGAGCAGTTTACTGCCGCGTGCCATGCGCTCGTATTCCCCACGGCCGGCTTTTCGGCCTGGGGCAAATCGGCCCATTGGCTCCTCGGAGGTTACTACGACACTCTCCTTAATCACAATCTTGTGATCGATGACCATAGTTGTACCAATGCTGGAAACATCAATTCGGGAACCTGGACAGCGGGGAGTCGCCACCCCGGGGATGGGGCCAATACACTCTTCCTCGACGGCCACGTTCGTTTCATCGCGGATACGGTTGATCTCGCCACGTGGAGAGCTCTTGGCACTCGGAGCGGCGGCGAGATCGTGGGAAGCCAGTACTGACCCGGCAATAATGTCTGCATTTAAACACATGCGCTAATTCTTGCTCTTGAGTCCGCTCGGTGAGGACCCAGGTTTCAGGACCGGGCGATCTCGATCTCCATACCAATGGGAGAGCTGGTATGAGTCTGCTTCTCGACGTTCGACCCCGTTCGGTATCCTGGCCGTGATCTTCTTGTTCGCGCTCTCGGAAGCAGCCCATGCCCAGGTGACATACTCAACTTCAATCACCTACCCGACGCAGGGCCAGACCTTCACCAGCGGCCCCAACAACCTTGGGGTTTCGGGGACTGTCTCGCCCAATCCTCCAACGGGATTCGGGCCGCCTTTAAGTGTATGTGTGTACATCAAGAAAACTTCTGGAGGAACAGGCAAATACACATCTGTAGGAGCTGTTGGCGCTTGGAATCCGAACAACAATTCGTGGCCATTTACCAATTGGTTCTCATGGATGGCCGGGCTGCCCGCAGGCACTTACGATGTCTACGCGATACCGCAGACTTTGAGCGGGGCACCAGCCGGGCCTCAAAGCAAGACCGTTCAAATCACGGTACAGTGAGCTCGAGGCCCTGCGACGCGGTTTTCTACAATCGCCTCGCGTACCCCTGGGCGAGACTCGTGCCGCGCTGCTGAGACAAGAGCCGCCGTCTGTTGCCTGCACACGCCTTTGCACCTGTGTACGATTTCCAGGGACTGAGCGGCTGGATCAATCTCGGCTCGCGATCAGCCCGGCGATCTCGGCGACCGAGGCCGTGCCGGTGGTGCCGAGCTGGTGGATCACCAGCGAGGCCGCGGCCATCGCGAGCCGCATCGCGTCGCCGATCGACGCGCCTGACGCCAGCGCGACGGCCAGATTGGCCATGACGGCGTCCCCCGCGCCGACGATGTCGATCGGGCCCCGCACCGGCAGCGCGGGGACGTGCTCGGGCGGCCGGCCCGGCGCCGCGCCGACGATCCCGCGCTCGGCCAGGCTGACGAACACCGGCCGGCCCGTGCGATTCGCCAGCACGTCGGCCTGGCGGCGGACCGAGTGGTCATCGAGGTGGTTTGAGCCGGTCATGAGCGCCAGCTCGTCGGCGTTCATCTTGAAGCCGACGGGCGGGAAATGGGCCAACCCTCGGCGGCTGTCGGCCAGGACAACGAGAGTCGGGTCGGCCTCGAGCGCACCGAGCGCCGCATGCTGCACCGGGCCGGTCACGACGCCCGTCTCGGGCCGGTCGACCTGGTCGAGCAGCAGGATCGCGGCGACCCGGCCCGCTAGCGATCGCACACGATCGGCAAGGTCGCGCCGCAGGTCGTCCGGCGTTGGCGCAAAGTTCTTCGAATCGAGCCGGTTCAGCTCCCGCGGCGGACTGCCGGGCTCGATCATCATCGGCTTGCAGTAAACCGGCGTCCGGCGCGAATTCACGGTGAGGAAGTGCTCGATGTTGACCCCGTCCATTGCGCCGAGTGCCCGGCGCAGCTCGTAGCCCTCGCCGTCGTCGCCGCAAAAGCCGACGGCGAGGATCTCGCCGATCCCCAGCGCCACGAGGTTGTTCACGATCGTACCGGCCGCGCCCGGCTGCGGCCTCACATCGATGACGTTGTAGACCGTCAGCCCCGTCTCGATCGAGACCTCGTCGCGGCTCGGGTCGACATGCAAATATCTGTCGAGGAAGAAGTCGCCGACCACAGCGACCCGCAGGCCCGGATATCGCGACGTGATGGCGCTAAAACGATCCGCGTTCATGTGCTGACCAACCGACGGTAGAGGTGATGGAGGAACGACAGGTTGTCGCCCTGAACATAATGAAGGGCGCCGCCCATCCGCGAATAGCTCTTGCAGAACCGCAAATAATAGGCCGGGTTCGTCTTCGGCGGCTCGCCCTTCGTCCAGTCCCAGCCGCCGTCATCCTGCAAGTCAACGACATGAATCGAATGGCGGCCGATGACGCTCTGCCCCGCCTGGAGACGGAGGTTATTGACGCAGCTCAGTGCCTTCTCGAAGACCTGCGGGCCCATGATGGCCGAGCCGATCGACAGCACCACGCCGCCGTCGAGGTTC
>JAKAUH010000934.1 GCA_021818605.1 Planctomycetota bacterium | reverse complement strand
AGAAGATCCTGGGCCCGCCGCTGGCCACGGGCGAGTACTATTCCGTCTCGGGAGCCGGGCCGATCGCGCCGGGTCAGAGCCAGCCCGGCGAATACTGGAGCTACGCTCGTGGCGGCAAGTACGCCGAGCACGGCAAGACCTATTACTGGAAGCGAGACGTCTACTTCCGCAACGGCGTCGTGAGCGATATCGATCGCACATTCTACATTGATTGAGCCGAAACCGACCGGGCGTGGAAGACATGCCGATGCGGTAATCTCCCCGCTCGAGCCGCCGATCACCCACCCTGACCGTCGGCCAACCTTCCATTTCACGAGTGATGCCCTCTCCTGGGCCGGGGTGCCGGCGTTCCGGGTCACCATCGAGGTGCTCAGGGGGGAACTTTGAACGTCTGACGCGGCTCGCCAACTGAAGCACTCCGCCGCCTTCCATCCGGCCCGGAACCGCCCTGGGATTCACCTCGTCGATGCGTCATAATGAGGAAGCGCCCTTCCCGCAATCCCCCTCTTTTGCTACAAGGACTGCGCGATGCCAGGTGCCGAGCATGACGTATCGGGCGACCCGGTTCCGGCCCGGTTGGGCGCAGAAGCCGGTCGGCCCGCGGGCGAAGCCCTCGGTGTCGAGCCGGCAATTTCGTCGGACTTCGAGGATCACCTGCCTGAGCTTATCGACGCAGCCGAGCACCTGGCCGGCGATCCGGTCGCCGCGTGGGGCGCGATTCAGGCCGAGCTGGAACGAAGGATCGCCCGGCAGTCGCAAAGCGGATCATCGGCCATCGCGGAGCCGACCTGTTCCGGGGTCGAGCCGGACCCCGCCGAGTTGCGCACAGGAGATGCCATGTCGACCGGTCTGGACGCATCGCCGTACCCTCGCCGTCCATTTGTCGGATTCGACCACGAGGCCGCGACCTACGCGCGGCGGAAGCCCGACCTGCTCTCCCGTTACCCAGGCCAGTTCGCGGTGATCGTCGGCGACGAGGTCGAGGGCCCGTTCGAAACATTCCGGGAGGCCCTCCGCTCCGGCTACCGTCGGTTCGGCCTCGGACCGCTGTTCGTCAAGCAGATCCTGGCTGTCGAGCCGGTGGTCGAGGTGACCCGGAACGTCATGCCATGCCGATCCTGAGTCTCCGTTTCGACCACGCCGGACGACCGGTGGTCGAACTGTCCATCGGGGTCTCGGCCGCCGAGACGGAATTCCGGCCAGCCACTCTGCCAGTCCTCGTGCGGGCGCTGGTGGACACCGGGGCCAGCAAGACGAATGTCGCGCGCTGGGTGCTCGACCGGCTCGGACTCTCGCCGGTCGGCCAGGTTCTCGTGCATACGGCGTCGACCGGAACCATCCCGCTGCTGGGCAACGTGTATGCGGTCGAGATCGCACTGGCCGGCGAGAAGACCGGACTCCTCGCAACAGACCTGGACATCGTCGCAGCAGAGGATCTGAGCGGCTCGGGAGTCGACGCGCTCCTGGGCCGAGACGTCCTGCGGCGCGGGCTGTTCGTGTACGACGGGCCGGAAGAGCGCTTCACGCTGGCGACCGAGACTCCCGAACGATCGCATCCCTGATCGGGGCTGGCAGGAGCAGGCATCCGTCCTGGCTTTGGATTGCATCGCCGACCGCATCGTCCTGTGCTCGCCAAAACGACACGTCAGGCCGAGCGGGCTTGATACCAGGGTGGTCCGATCTCGCGAGGCCGGGCCGAGGGCGTATCGGCTCGACGGTGTCTGTTGGATGGGGATACCTCCGAAGGGACAGGACAACGCTGATCAGGCTCCTGGCCAATCCGATCGACCATGCGGCCGCGAGATCCGGCATCGACATTAACCGCAACCCTGGATTGAACCTCGAATGGGAGAAGGGGACGCCGGAGGGCACACCGCTGGCCATCGTGGGCGTGATCACCCGGGCTCGCGTGAAGATCGGCGACTCCGGTGATCGCGAGCTGTCGAGGAGGCTGTTCGATCGGATGGAGTACCACCTGACGAGCCGTGAGAGCGCCCCGCCGTCAACTGCGGGCCAATGAGGGGCCGCGCCCCATGTCCGCCCGAGGGCCCGGGCGATTCCGGCCCGACGATGGTACGATGTGAACTAGTGCAGGATCCCGGTCGCACATGCGTATTCTGATCGGTTGCTTCCAGGTCGGGTTCCGGCTGGGGGACCATCAGTATGCAAGCCGCGCGCTGTCCGCAATGCGGAGCCTCGACCGTCATGCCGGGCCTTATCGTGAGCGGGGACTCACGAGGCGCCCTCGTGGCCAGGGATGGGCGGGGCGCCGGCTTCCTCCCGGATGGCATGCGCTTCCGCTGGAACCCCATTGGGGTCGAGTTGTCTCAAGGCTTCCTCGCGTGCTGGTCGTGCGGCCACGTGTGGGGAAACCTGCGGCGGGACGAACTGCGCGCCTCCATCGAGAAATACGGGAAGGAATCGACCAGGCAGTATTGCGACGCCGTCGAACATGGCCCCGCTCATGGCCTGCCCGACTGCCCCGAGGCGATCGAGGCGGCCCGGGGCGCCACCGAGATCGATGGCCTGATCCTGATGGGCGGGCGGCCCGAGGCCACCCGACGATTCCGCGAGCTGACGCAGACCACCTGGGATGAAGCCCTCGCCGTCATCCGCGGGTGGGACGACCTCGCTCGAGAGAAGAAACTGGCCCTGCTCGGCTGGGCTCCGAAGGACAAGCCCGGTCCCGAGGAATCGGCCATGCTCGACCACCCGCTGCGGGACCGCCTGCTGGACGGATAGCCCGCGGCATTCCCGGTGGCTGGCTCCGGTCCGCCGGTCCGATCCTCCTGCTCGGGCCACTCGCCGCCTGGACGCCCACAGATCGAGGCTCATCGGGCCGTGGCCGCGGAGAGGCCGGGCGGGATGACGCCGTCCCCGGGCTTGCCGAGAATCGCGCCGAGCCTGATCATCCGCCGGACCCGGACGTCACTCGCGAATAGGACCTTCCCTGGCGACGGTGGAACCGGCCGGTAATCGGTTGATCAGGTCGTTCTATCCCGTTCGCAGCGATCAGGGTACAATGCCTGTTGGTATCGTGCGCTTTTGGGCAAACAGCGGACGCCGGTGGCCGCGCGACCCGAGGCAGAGAGGCGTCGTCATGCTGCCCCGCAACCTGCGTCAGGAGGCGCTCTGCCGAGCTTACGTGCGTGCAGTCGCGGCCCGAACCGGTCTCATCTGCGGCGCCACGGAGAACGATCTGGGGTTTGACCTGTTCTTGCGGGGCGTCGAGGTCCACGGTCACCAGGTCTGGGACGGCGGCCCGCAACTCGACGGTCAGCTCAAGAGTACAACCCGCGCCGCTGTCCGGGAGGACGCGGTGGCCTACGACCTGGAGGTCCGGGCCTACAATATCCTCCGGCAGCCAAACGCCAGCCGGCCTCGAATTCTGGTAGTCCTGGTCTTGCCCGAGGACGAAAACGAGTGGTCAAGTCAGACGGAAGACGCCCTGATCCTCCGCCGTTGTGCTTACTGGATGTCCCTCCGCGGGGCGGAGGCGCCGGCCAGCCAGACGACCGTTCGCATCGCGATCCCTCGAGGCAACGTGTTCTCGATCGAGTCCATTCAGACGCTGATGGACCGGGCGCAAGGGGGTGAATGGCCATGACTTCCTACATGAGGCGCTCCATCGACCCGCGCGATCAGTACCGCCGCTGGATCGATCCCCGGCATAGCTCGCTCCGGCTGGCGGACGTGGTCGCCTATCTCCAGGGTTGCGGCTGGAAATCGTTGCCCCCGGATCGTCCGGGATTGCTGGCCTTCCAGGAGCCTACCGGGGAATCCGTGAACGGCCGCCCGGTTTGCCAGTTCGTCCCGGACTCCGAGGAATACGACAACTACGCCATGCTCATGTTCGAGCTAATCACCGGCCTGGCAGAGTACGAGGACCGTTCGGCGTCGCAGGTGATCGACGATATCCTTCGCTCGGTCCCCCGCGATTTGCCGGCTGGTATCGCCGCGAAGCCGGGTCGCCCGTCCGAGGTCGCCAGCCGTTGAGCCCCCGTCCAATCGGCGATCATCGACGCTTCGCCGGCGCGAATCCCTTTTCCTCGACCACCCACATCAGGATCGCCGATGCCGTGCCGTCCATCGTCGGCTCGTCGGTCACATAATCCTTGATGTCGTCGTGATAAACCGCTCGAGCGTCCTGGAACGGCGCCAGCGGGTCGGGCTGGGCGATTCCGACACCCCGCTGCGTCCGGAAGATGCGCTCGTAGACCGGGCCGTCCACCAGTCCCCCGCGGACCATTCGGCCGGTGAGTTTCGTGGTCTGCAGGTGCACGTTCCTCGGCGACACCCGGCCGATCTCCGTGACCATCGTGTAACCCCAGGGGTTCCGGCCGACCAGCCAGTCCCGATGGCGGGCTGCCAGGGCGCCGTACCGCGCATCCCCGGTCATCCGCTCGTAGAAATCGCACTGCGTCACCAGCGCCACGACGAGGTTGTTCGAGCACCAGATAAACGGCACGCCGATCCGGTACGGATTGCCCGCGCTGGCCCGGACGCATCGCTCGATCCCCTCGCGGTAATAGCTGGCGAGGGTCCGCTGGAACTCGGCATCCACCAGGTCATACAGCCGGAAATGGCCGGCATTCTGAAAAGGGTAGAACCCGTAGTGCGGCGCCTGCTCGCGGCCCATCCAGGTGTCGGCGGCCGCGAGCCGCGCGTATCGCCGGGCGTCGTCGAGATACCGGCGCTCGCCCGTCGCGCGAAACAATTCGGCCGCGCCCCACTCCATGTCGTCGGCCCAGGTCGACTCCTCGTAGCGATAAGGCGCCTTGTACGAATTGCCCTGCTGGAAGCCCTCGCGCGCTCGGCCCAGTTCGTAGACCTCGCGGCCGGCCTTCAGGCACCGCTCCGCGAAGTCCCGTCCCGCCGGCGTCGGGTCATCTTTCCACCCCTGATGGGCCAGGCCCATCGCGGCGGCGAACCGGCCGGCGATATTCGCCACGCCGGTCGCCTCGCTCCGGTACCGGCTCAGCCCCTGCGGCTTTCCGTCGGCGAAGTAGACCACCCGGGCGCCGCCCTTTCCCCATCCGTAGTCCGCCGTCTCATTCTGAGGTAAGCGGAAGCCGATATGATCGCGATCGTCGGCCACCTGGTGATAGAGCTCGTCCGGGGCGGGGTGCATCTTGAGCATCCACTCCAGGCCCCATCGCGCCTCGTCGAGGATGTCGGGGATGCCGTTGGGCCCGCGGTCGCCCCGGGCATCGACGTGGTCGGCGAACCGCGATCCAGTCGCCGCCCGGCCGCCGCCGAGGAGATACGCCAGGAGCATCTGCGCGGTGGCATTGCCGGACGTCATGTGATACTTGAGCAGGTCGCCCGCATCGTGCCAGCCGCCGACCACGTCGATCGTCGTCCCGGCCGGGCGCGGTCCGTACGCCGTCCGCCCGTCCTGCTGGTGGCACTCCACGCCGAGCCAGGGGTTGTATCCGCAGCGCTGCTGGCGCATGAACTCGAGCAACTGGTCCGGGAGCTCGGCCAGTGCCCGCGCACCAATTGCGATAGGGAGCGACTTCGTCGCGCCGAGTTGCACGACATACCGCCCCGGGCGCTCGAGCTTCGTGAAGTCCAGCTCGG
>JAKAUH010000327.1 GCA_021818605.1 Planctomycetota bacterium | reverse complement strand
CAAGGCGGGAAGATGGAAGAACCTTGAAAATCAAGTGGTTAAGGCAATCCTCAAGGACGCTTCCTAACACCTACGAAATCGGAATGCTCCCCGGCGAGAAGTGTCTCTTCCAGCCGCTCGAATTCCAGTCGCAACCGACGTCGCACGGGCCGACGGACCGCCAGCCGTTGTTGATTCCACCTCGACAACGGAATCCGAAGCACCGGCGACATAAAAAAGCTCCAGCACGGTAATGCCATCCTGCCCAAGGCAACACACATGGCCGGTTGCCATGATAAGACGCCTGGTCCAGCAGCGTGAATATGGGTTGTCTGGGCGAAATAAGCATCATGGGCATCATAAGAGCAGCGAGACCGGCGAATCCTGGTAGAAACGTCAACAGGTTGATCAATCCGCGAGATCTTTCCCGAGAGGATGCCGGATGCGCGCGGAAGGCCGTCCGCGCGGCGAGATGAGCAGGTGGGGCGACGGATGCGCGTCCGCCCGTTGGCCGGTGCATGGGAGGGCCTTGAAATGAGCGAGGCCCGGGCGGAGGATGGGGCTCGGTGGCGACTCTCCCTCGACCGGATGGTGAAGCACTCACTCGATTCTTCACCTGGTGAAAGGTCAATCGAGACATGAAACGGCTTGCCCTGCCGATCCTCCTGCTCGCTGTTTCCTCGGCACTGGCGCAGGAGCCGTCGAGGACCGCGACGAGGCCGCGGCCGACCCTGCAGTACGACTCGGGTGAGATCCGAATCGCCGTGCCCCGGTCCGACGATCCAAAGGTTCAGGAGTTTGGCTGGGAGTCGATCCGCACCGCCGCGAAGTATCTCGACGACGGGGCTGTGGCCTGGATGCGCGAGCGGTCCTGCGTGGCCTGCCATACGCCGGGGGCCTACATGCTCGACCGGCCGGCGCTCACGCCGTGGCTGGGCAAGCCCAGCGAGGAGGTCCACGACCGGTTCGTCGCCGGGATTCAGGACGAGGTATCGGCGACGAGACAGGCTGGCGGCGTCCGCTACTACGCCCTCGCCGAACGCGCCGTGTGGCGTGCCGCGGGTCTGGTGCAGTGGGACCGGCATGTGACAGGAAAGCTCTCCGACCCCACGAATCGAGCCTTAAGGAGCATGCTGCGGCAGCAGGCGAGCCATGGCGGCTGGTACATGCCGGGCGAGGTCGAGATCCCTTATGTGACGACCGACTTCGAGTTGACCCTTCACGCCGCGCGGGCCATCGTCGAGGCCCCGGGCTGGCTGGCCGCGCTGACGGATGCGGAACTGCTGGAACGGATCGAGCGGATGAAGACGTTCCTCGCCGAGACCCGGCCGCGGAACGACTACGAGCGGGCGCTCCGGATCGAGCTGGCGTCGATCCTGCCCGCGCTTGTGCCCGGAACGACGCGCGAGGCCGACATCGCGATGCTCTGGGCGAAGCAGCACGACGACGGCGGCTGGTGCATGCGGGATATGTCCGACACCCGTAGCTGGCGGACGCCGATGAGCGATTTCGTCGTCAAGCTGATCGAGGGGCTGCCCGACGCCGCCAGACCGCAGAGCGATCCATTCATGACGGCGCAGGCGATCGTCCTGTTGCGCGACAGCGGCGTTCCCGCGCAGGACCCGCGAATCCAGAAGGGGATCGCCTGGCTGAAGGCCGAGCAGCGGGTCGGCGGCCGGTGGTGGATGGACTCGCTCTATCGCGGCAACTACAACTTCATCACATACATCGCCACGGCGCGGGTGATGAGGGCGCTGGGAGTCTGCGGCGAGTTGGATCGGATCCGAAATGAATGAACGCGGCCTGGCGGCCATGCCGCGGAGAAGGTTCCCGATTGCGGAAAACCTCGACCGATTCGGACCAGTCCGCGAATCGTCCTTCCGCGGGGATCCAGTCGCCCGGGCTTGCTGTTCCGGACTTGGCCGCGAAAAGCGTGAAAGGCGAGAGGAGGAGATGGGCGATCGGGTCGTGGTCAAGCTGCATTCTCATTGATTATTGTGAAAACTTAGTGATTTTGAGTTTTTCACAGTATAAGTCCAGGACTTTGTTACCCCGGCAAGAAGGATTCTCAAGTTGGTCAGGCTTTCCAGCCTGATGTGGCGGAATCGTCAGGCTGGAAAGCCTGACCAACCTTCGTGCGGTCGTCATGTGCCAGGCGTGCCCCTGAATCTGGGGTGGACGCCGCGGCGGAACTTTGGAGAATGCGCGTTCCCATCGCGGCGTCGCGCGCCATGGTCACGTCATATCGGAATGGAATCGGCAGAAGAGGCAGAGGCAAGGAGGCCCGGACATGTCGATCCTGCGCTACGACCCGGCCCATCGGTCGGAGCCGGCCCGGACGGGCCGTTCGCGGCGGAGCCCCAGGGCGTGGCCGCGCGAGGACGCGGGCGAGAGGACGGGGACGGCGGAGCCGTCAGGCGACGGTCGGCGGGCCAGGCCGGGGCCGGGGCTGTCGGTCGTGGTGCCGGCGCGGGACGAGGCCGACGCGATCGGATCCCTCGTCGAGGAGGTCGCTCGGACGTTGCGGCCGCTTTGCGACGGGCGAGTCGCCGGCTCCAGTGCGGGTGACCGATGGATGGCTCACGAGGAGACCGAGGTCTGCCAGTCCGATCCGGCCGGTCCGGTCCGGTCCGGTCTGTCCAGTCGGGGGACAGAGCCCGTTCCGTCCGGTCGGGGGACAGGGCTCCCTCCTGCACGGGATCGGTTCGGATTGGCGGACGGAGCTGGGCCGGAATGCCTGCTCCTCTCGCATGTGAGCCGTCCAACCGAGTGGCGCTCGGGTATCGGCGCCCGGCAGCTGGGCGGGTTCGAGATCATCGTCGTGGACGACGGGTCGACCGACGGGACGCCCGGGATTCTCGAGGAGCTGGCGGCGGACTATCCCGAGTTGAGGGTGATCCTGCTGCGGCCGGGGGTCGGCCAGTCGTCGGCAACGGTGGCGGGCATCCGCGCGGCGCGGGGCGAGTGGATCGCGACGCTCGACGCCGACCTGCAGAACGACCCGGCCGACCTGGTGCGACTGTGGGAAGCCTTGCCAGGGTATGACGTGGCCCTGGGATGGCGGGAGGTGCGGCACGATACCTGGTCGCGACGAGCGATCAGCCAGTGGGCCAACCGGGTGCGGAACGCCGTGCTGGGGCAATCCATCCGCGACACTGGTTGCTCGGTGCGGATCTTCCGCCGCGAAATGGCGCTGCGGCTGCCGGCGTTCCGGGGCGTGCATCGGTTCCTCGGGCCGCTGCTGCTGCGCGAGGGGTGCCGGCTGGTCCAGGTGCCGGTCGGACACCGTCCCCGACCGCACGGGCGATCACATTATAACATCTGGAATCGCTCGATCCAGGTGGTGGTGGATTTGATCGGCGTGGCGTGGCTGTTGCGCCGGCCGATCGAGTTCCGGGTGGCGGAGGCGTGGGACGCCGCCGCGCCGGCTTCGTCCGGGATGGCGCATGGCGTCGAGCCGGTTGGTGCCGGGATGTCGTCCTGGTCCCGGCGACGGGCTGCGGAGGGCTGAACCGTGGCCGGGATGACGACGTTCTGGCTGACGGTCGGTTTTATTGGCCAGGCGCTATTTACCGCGCGATTTCTGGTGCAGTGGATGGCCTCGGAGCGCCGGCGGGACGCGGTCGTGCCGGTGATGTTCTGGTGGCTCAGCCTGCTGGGGGGCGCGGCGCTTCTGGCCTATGCGATCTCGCGGCGCGATCCGGTGATCATGATGGGGCAGTCGATGGGGCTGTTCATCTACGCGAGGAACCTCGTGCTGATCGACCGGGCGCGTCGGCGTCGGCCGGCGATGCCGGGCGAGGGGGAGCGGGCGTAGCCAAGGCTCGAACTTGGCGAGGCGTTGTATCCTGAGTCTCCTCGCTCCTGGGTCCGCATTACCCCGATTACCACCCCGGCAAGGAAGATCCTCAAGTCGGTCAGGCTCTCAGCCTGACAGTGAAGGCGTGTCAGGCTGAAAGCCTGACCTACTTTTCTGCCGGCGTAATAGGAAAGCCCGACCTATTAAATCCAGCGGCCCGCTGGCGGGTCTGTTAGAATGCTTCGACACACGATCCATCAAGCCGCTCACAAGTCGGCCAACTTCGTATCCGGTTGGATCTCCTCCAAGGGGCGACCTGCACTCTCAGCAACAGACATGCGAACCTTCAGGGCGATCTCGTTCCTGGTCCATCGGTATCCACTATCCCTGTGTTCGCTGAAAGGCGTCGCATAGATCACCAGCTCGCCCACGGTCCGCAGGCCGAGCGGGAAATGCACGGCCCGATGCCGACCTGCCCAGGAAACGACCAGCATCAGGGGGATCGCGAAGAACGGGGCGTACCATGTCTGCAAGTAGAGGGTTAACAATCCGGTTCCTCCTACCACCAGCCACGGCTCGCGCCGGCGGTCTCGTTCCGAGTCCTCGAGGGCCGGGAGCCGGAGCCCTTGGTGTCGGAGTTGCGCCCAGACTTCTCTCCGCACTCCGATGGGAAGGAGCGCATCGAGTGACGTACTGGGGCGCACCTCATGGCGCGCGACTCCGAGAGCGTTCATCAGACCAATCCGGAGTTGGCAGAAGGTACGGACGATCGGGCTGTATGCCGCGGGCATGACCTTTACTCCTGCGACTCCTATCGATCATTCCATCCCCGTCCGTTCGAGCCGCTCGCGGCGGATCTGTTCGAGGTCGCGCTGGAGCACGGCGTTGATCTGCTCGTCGGTCAGACCGCTCTGGCGCCAGGTTTCGCGGACGGGGGCGAGGATCTGGTCGAGCGCGCCATCCGACGCACCGGGGTGCGAGGCGGAGCGCACGTGCTGCTCGAGGACCTGGCGGATGTACTCGGTCAGCGTCTGGCCGCTGGCGCGGGCGCACTCGCCGAGCATCTGCTCCTCATCAGGGCGGAGTTCGATGGTGATGGCCATGAGGGTCCTCGTTTCGCTTCGCTGCGCCAGGGGTGTTGATGCTGGTCTAGTGTACCGCGTCGGCCCCGGCTCGACCAAGGTGGATCAGCCGGACCCAGATGCCTGGGACCGCGACGAGGTGCGCGCTATCTGGCCGGCACGGGGCTGGGTAAGATCGGGATGTCGAGGCATCTTGAGCCGCCGTGACCGTTGAGGGAGCCATGAGGTGGTCCTCGCTGCTGGGACTGGTCCTTGTACTCTGCACCGGGGCGCCGGCGCGCGCCGGCGACGAGCCGGTCATGGGCGGCAAGACGGTCGGCGAATGGATCGCCATCCTCCAGGACAGGGGGCGATCGACGAAGGAGCGTTACCAGGCCGTGAACGCGCTGCGCTACCTCGGCCCGGCGGCGGCGAGTGCTGTGCCTTGCCTGATCCAGGTCGTCGACGAGCCGCGGACGGGCGACACGAAGGTCGACAAGGACAATGAATGGTTTCGCATTGAAGCGATCCATGTGCTCGGGCGGATCGGTCAGGCGGCTCGCTGACCCTGTTGCGAGGAAATGATAGCCCCAGCAACGATGAACTTCACGAAGGTTGAGCCTCGGGCGCCAGGCCGAGCAGACGCTAGACGGCCAGGCCGACGTCGAGCTGGCACATCAGGGACTCGCAGACGAGGATGGCATGGACCCCCGCCGCCTCGAGGCGCAGGGCGTCGGCGCGGGAG
>JAKAUH010000624.1 GCA_021818605.1 Planctomycetota bacterium | reverse complement strand
GAATCCCTGGGGGCTTTATGACATGCACGGCAACGTCGCCGAGTGGTGCGTCGACCATTACAAGGCCGCCACCTACAAGATCTTCTCGACCAGCAAGACCACGCTCGGCCCCGTGATCCTGCCCGAGGCCAGGGAGTATTCCTACGTCGTTCGCGGCGGCTCGTGGGACGACGACGCCGACAAGCTCCGCAGCGCCGCCCGCCGGGGGTCGAACCCCGAGTACAGCGTCCAGGACCCCAATCGTCCCCAGAGCATCTGGTGGCACACCGATGCGACCTTTGTCGGCTTCCGCATTGTCCGCCCGCTCGTCGAGCAGGAGAACCTGCGGGGCCTCAAGTCGCAGGTCGTCAAGGGCAAGGGAACGCGCTAGGCCAGGACGTCGTGTCCGGGCGTCCCTGCCCGACATTGCGGCCTCGGTCAGCGAGATCGATCGACGGATTCCTCCGGGCTGGTCGAGGCAGTCTCCTCGCCCGGCCCTTGATCCGGCCGACGAAACGGTGCAAGCTTTCCAGACCGGGGCCGCGAGTTCCCGGCATGCATTCCTCCCTCCCGAGAGTCCCAACCAGGAGACGCACCATGACCGAGCCAGGCACCTTCCAAGGCCTTTCCGCAACGCGGCGTGACTTCCTTCGGACCTCGACGGCGGCGTCGGCCACTCTCGGCCTGGGCCTGCTGAACAACGCCCATGCGGCCGGCAGCGATGTCATCAAGGTTGGTCTGGTCGGCTGCGGCGGTCGCGGCACCGGCGCCGCCGAGAACATCTGCGAGGCGGCCGGCACCACGTACAACATCAAGCTGCACGCGATGGCCGACGTGTTCCCCGAGCACCTCAAGAACTCCCGCGAGAGCCTGCGGAACAACCGCCACTGTCGCGAGAAGTTCGACGTCTCCGACGAGCGCTGCTTCGTCGGGTTCGACGCCTACCAGAAGGTCATCGACTGCTGCGATCTGGTGATCCTCGCCACCCCGCCGGGCTTCCGGCCGGGGCACATCGAGGCCGTGATCAAGGCCGGCAAGAACCTGTTCACCGAGAAGCCGGTCGGCGTCGACGGCCCCGGCATCCGCAAGGTGCTCGCCGCCTACGACGAGGCGCAGAAGAAGAAGCTCTGCGTCGTCGCCGGTACCCAGCGCCGCCACCAGGCCCGCTACCTCGAGAGCATGAAGCGGATCCACGACGGGGCCATCGGCGACCTGATCACCGCCCGGGTCTACTGGAACCAGGGCGACATCTGGGCGCATGGGCGTCAGCCCGGCTGGAACGATACCGAGTACCAGATCCGCAACTGGTATCACTTCCTCTGGCTCTGCGGTGACCATATCGTCGAACAGCACGTTCACAACCTCGACGTGGCGATCTGGGCGTTGGGACACCACCCGATCAGGGCCGTCGGCATGGGCGGCCGGCAGGTCCACGACGAGCCCGAGCGCGGTCAGAGCTACGACCACTTCGCCGTCGACTACGAGTTCCCCGGCGGCGTGCACATCCTGAGCATGGCCCGGCAGATCGAGGGCTGCGCCAACAACGTCTCCGAGACGATCGTCGGCTCGAAGGGGACGTGGAACAGCGATTTCCGGTTCACCGGCGCAGTCAAGGACCGCATCCGGATCCAGCACGAGACCAACCCGTACGTTCAGGAGCACATCGACCTGCTCGAGGCGATCACGTCCGGCAAGCAGATCAACGAGCTCAGGCAGGTGGCGCAGAGCACGCTGACGGCCATCATGGGCCGCGACTCGGCGTACAGCGGCAAGGAAGTGACCTGGGAGAAGGCGCTTCACTCGCATCACGATACCTTCCCCAAGCACCTCGCCTGGGGCCCGATGAAGGAAGGCGCCGTGCCCCGTCCCGGGTCGTACGAGCTGAGCTGAGCACTCGTGAAAAAATCGGAGTGCGGAGTGCGGAGTACGGAGTGAGGATGGCGGAATTCGCCATGCCACGCGATGTCCTGCGTTCGACCCATTCGGCCTTCGTTGTCCGCACTCCGCACTTGACTTCCATACAGCGTCTGAGTTGGTCTGAATCGGAGCAACCGGAGCGGACAGCGTTCGCCCGGTCCAGAATCCTCCGGCGGGTCGGGCGTCGCGATGCCGGACTCGTCATGTCTTCATCCCTCGCGGTCTTGAGTCCGGGTCGATCGAGACCCCGATCGTACAGATCCACCGAATCCCAACGAGGCACCTTTCTCATGAAGACGCGTATCGCGGCGATACTCGCCCTGTCTCTCCTGGTCGCGACGAGCGGTGCCTTCGCGGCGCCGGGTCGGGCGGCGAAGGGCGCGAAGGTCGTCCTGGTCGCCGGCCGACCCAGCCACGGGCCTGGCGAGCACGAGTTCAACGCCGGCTGCAAGCTGCTGGCGAAATGCCTCTCGCAAATCCCGGGCATCGAGCCGGTCGTCGTTACTGGCGGCTGGCCCGGGGATGAGTCCGTTTTCGACAGCGCGAAGACCCTGGTCTTCTTCATGGACGGCGGCGGCGGCCATCCCATGATCCACAAGGACCATCTGCAGAAGCTCCAGAAGCTAATGGACCAGGGCGTCGGCCTGGTGTGTCTGCACTACGCTGTCGAGGTCCCAAAAGATAAGGGCGGACCGCAGTTCCTCGACTGGATCGGCGGCTATTACGAGACCGGATTCTCGACCAATCCCCACTGGAAGGCCGACGTTCAGAGCCTGCCGACCCATCCGATCACCCAGGGCGTCAAGCCGTTCGCGCTCAATGACGAATGGTACTTCAGCATCCGCTTCCGCCCTGAGATGAAGGGGATCACGCCGATCGTCGTGGCGAAGCCGGACGACCGGACCCGCGAGGGGCATTCATCCTCGCCGCGCGGTCCGATGTCGCACATTGTCCAGGCGAAAGGTCGCGATGAGGTGCTCGCCTGGGCCGTCGAGCGGCCCGACGGCGGCCGAGGCTTCGGGTTCACCGGCGCCCACTTCCACAAGAACTGGGGCGACCCCAACTTCCGCAAGCTCGTGCTCAACGCGATCCTCTGGACCGCGAAGCAGGACGTGCCGGCCCAGGGAGCTGAGACCACCGTTAGCGACGACGAACTCAGGGAGAACCTCGATCGCAAGGGTCGCTGAGCCGTCGGTTGAAGCCCGACCCCCGACGACCATCGGTCACCGGGCCGGATGGGGGGCGCCCGCGTTGCGGGCGGGCGCTACCCGCCAGGATGCCCCGCCTGTGACAACTCGGCCGGCCGCGGCTCGGCGGCCTGCCGCGGGTTGTACCCCCTCGACCCGGCGCGCGGCCACAGGCCCGCCTTCCGCAGGCTGATCGAGGCCGCCATCGCGAAGAACAGCAGGCCGAAGACGACGAAATCCAGGCCGACGACTGCGTCGCGCAGGCGGGAATAGGCCCGCGATCCGCACTGCGCCACGCACGCGACGGCCAGGATCGCCCGATACCAATCCCGGCAGTGCCAGGCGTTCGCGGCCAGCACGATCGCCGCCAGCGCCATCGGCACGGCGCGCGGCCAGGTCAGGCTGTCGAAGCCGATCGTTCGCGGACCGACGAGTGCGAGCACGATCAGACTCGCGGGCAGCAGCTCGACGCCGGCGCGTACGCCGCGGTATCCGGCATACGCCAGGAACGCGACCGCTGCGAGCGCGGTCAGGTAAGCCGGCGAGCCGCCGAACGTCTCCATGAACCGGTCGAGGAAGCCCGCGTAGACCGGCTCGTCGCGATGACCCAGAGCCGCGAGCAGGACGAGGACCATCGGCACAAAGCACGCCGAGGCCGACATGCGGGGCGCCCGCGATGCCAGGCCGATCTCCATCCAGACCAGGGCGGCCGCCAGCCCGATCGGGACGAGGAAATACGGTCCGAAAACCGATCGGCTCCCCTCAACGTAGTGAAACGAGACGCAGAGCGACCAGGCGCGGACGCAGAGTCCGCCGGCCAGCACCACGAACAACGACCAGGGATACAGCGGCCATCGCCACGGGCTGCCGTTCTTGTTCAGGGCCGCGGAACCCCGCCGCGCCGCCGGGACCAGCAGGATCACCGCCAGCGCGGCGGCCGGCCCGAAGCCAAAAAGCGCCCACTGGAGCGCAGGATTGTCCGGGTCGCCCAGCAGCGGCACCATCGCCACTGGATAGAGGAACATCAGCGCCAGCATCGCGTGATACGCCGCGCGATACCAGCCCGGCAGGCGCAGCCGGATGACGTGCAGCACGACCTCGGACACGCCCGCCGCGAACGCCAGTCCGATGACGCAGCCCAGCGCACCTTTCCTGTGGTCGGCCGCCAGGAAGTCGTCGCCGCTCATCGCGATCGCCAGGAACATGATCACGATGACCAGCAGGAGCGTGCGCAGGTCGTCCCAGAGCCGCCCCAGCCGGATCAACAGGCACGCGGTCGTCGCCAGGAGCAGCGTGTAGCCCGCCAGGCTGCCCGCCAGCGCCCATGACCCGGCCGCGGGACCTCCCCGGCCGAACGACATCCTCAGCCCGGCGAACACCAGGTCGGCGCTCAGGATGTAAAACGGGTTGCTGGTGTACAGCAGACGCATCAGGCCCCAGCCGGGCGGCCTTGCCGCGTCTCGGCCCCGCGTCTCCCCGCTCGGTCCGCCTCGGCCGTCTCGCCTCGGCAGCGATCCCATCAACGGCCCGCGTTCCGTCCCCTGCCCTCCGGCCGCGAACGGTGCACCCATGTCCGACCCTCCCCCACGGCTTTCTCACCCTCACAAAACGGGGACCGGCTCCGAGTCCGCAAGGTGCCTGTCCCCATTTTGTCAGGACTTCATAGGGACCAGACCGCACGAGTTTCTCGCCCTCTGGCGTCATTCTACGACGGTTGTCCAAGAAACAGCAATGACGTTTCGGCGAAGCGTGAGTGAGCCGCTTCCACTCTCGAACGAAGGATCAACTCGACAGCAGCGAGCGGCGATACTCGTCGATTAGCCGGCGGTGCATCTCCCTGGGCGGGGTGCGCTCGTGGGGGAAGGTCAACTGGTTGGGGGTGTCCCAGGTGATGGGAATCCCGACCGACCCGAGCCAGTCGCGGAGGGAGTGGAAGTCGTCGCCGCCGTAGGCGCGCTCGAGGATCGCCTCGGCGAAGCTGGAGCCGACGCAGAGGTGGAACTGGCCGGTCTCGTCGAGCAGGACGAGCGGGGACCGGGTGATCTTCCGCCGGGTCGGACCGCGCCAGTAGCCCAGGTACTGGCCCTGATCGTCCTCGGCGACGAAGGCGATCAGGCGGGCAACCTCGGCCGTGGCGCGAATCCGCGCCGCGGCCTCGGGGTCGGACTGGATCGAGCGGGCCAGCGCGCCCGTATCCAGCCAGGGGGACCAGTCCTCCTCGGCGACCAGCCTCATCCCGGTGCGAGCGGCCAGCTCGTCGCGGTGATGCACGAGGATACGCAGATCCTCGGGCACGTTTTCCCCGTCGAGCCGATTGATCGAGAATTGCGACACCAGTTCGGTCGTGTTCATGCTCGCGAACTCCGGCGGTTTCCGTTGATCTGTTCCGGCCGGGGATGTCCCGCGAATGGATCGCCCGCGCCTGGGGCATCCATGGCACGTCATTGTAAAGTATCCCGATGTCGAACCATACAAGAGAGCGTGGCTGGGTCGCGAGAACGCCGACGGGCGCGCC
>JAKAUH010000446.1 GCA_021818605.1 Planctomycetota bacterium | reverse complement strand
TGCTGCACCTCGAGCGTTCGGCATCGCCCTTCCAGGAGTCACTGAGGTAGAAGGACCGTAAATCGTTCCCGCTTCGTGCCTTGCGCTGCCTTGAGGAATCTTTACAGAATTCGGAAGCAGCGGCCCCTAGAATTCCCCTTGCAAGGTCTCTGGACCGCGCCGTCGCGGATGCGCGAGCCCGATTCATGGGACCTCATCAAGAAGTTGTAACGAGCGATTGGGCGAAGCGACTCGCCACCGTTCGTGGTGCGCGCTCGTCGGTAGCGCGGCGGTGCGTCTGACGAAGCGAAGGCGCTCGCATGACGAGCATCGAGACGAGACCGGTGGGTGGAACGCGGCGACTCGGGAGGTTGCGGCATGGCGGAAGGGGCGGCTCCGAGGTCGCGTCGCAGGGTGTGGAAGCTGGGATCGTTGGCTGCGCTGGCCCTCATCCTGGTGGTGTCCGGGGTCTGGGTCTGGTCGCGCCGCGATGGCCGAGCCAGTCTCCGGCCCCGGCCTCTCGAGCACTCGGCCGTCACGGTCGTCCCCGGCATCTCGATGCTCGGCAAGTTGTCCCCCTCGGCGGCTTATGTCGTCGAGACCGACAAGGGACTCCTCCTGTTCGACTCGGGCCTGGAGGCCGACGCCGGCCCGCTCCGCGCGCAGATGGCCGAGTTGGGACTCGACTGGCGTCGCATTCGCGCCATCTTCCTGACCCACGCGCACGGCGACCACACCGGAGGGGCGGATGCACTACGGGCCGCCACGGGGGCAAAGGTCTACGCCGGCGTGGGGGACGTCGGGGTGCTGAAGGCCGGCAAGCCGCGTGAAGCATTCTTCAGTACGTTCGCGATGTACGGCTGGAAGACTCATCCGACCACGATCGATATCCCGCTGCACGGGGGCGAGACGATCGAAGTCGGAGGTGTACGAATCGAGGTGATCGCCACACCCGGACACACGCCCGGCAGCATCTGCTACCTGGTGGAGCGCCGGGGTGTGCGGGCGCTTTTCTCGGGCGACGTGATCATGATGCTCCGCGGCGACGAACCGCCCGCCACCGAGCTGGGCAAGCCGCTGGGCACCTACTCGGCCTATCTGCCGCCACGCTACCGGGGCGATGTTCGCAAGTCGCTCGAATCGCTTCGAGTCCTGCGACGACTCCCCGTCCCCGACCTGGTCCTGCCCGGTCATCCCAGCTCCGACCGAACGCCGCAGTCGCCCCGACTCTCGCGGGCGCGCTGGGAAGAGCTGCTCGACCGGGGCATCCGCGACATGGAAACCCTGCTCGCACGCTACGAGGCCGACGGAGCCGACTTCCTTGACGGCAATCCGAAGCGGCTGCTGGACGACCTGGATTATCTGGGCGACCTCGACGGCCGCTCGGTCTACGGCTTCCGCGCCGGCAAGCGATACGTCCTCGTCGACGCCCCAGGCGGCGCGGGGCTCGTCGCGTTCGTCCGATCACGGCTCCGCTGTCTCGGTCGCGAGGCCGTTTCTCCATCCGCCGTGCTGCTGACCGCCTGCGGACCCCACGAGACGGCTGGCCTTCGCGCGCTGACCGAGGCATGGCACCCGCAGGTCGTCGCCGCCCGCGAGGGCGTCCCGAAGCTTCGGTCAACCTGCCCGCCCGGCACAGAATTCCTCCCGGCCGACGGGCTCACGGGCGAGGGGAGCCTGCCCGTCGCGACCGTGCAGGTTGCCGGCCGTGGCGTCGCGCCCGCCGCCTATCGGGCCTTGATCGGGGGGAAGTCGGTCGTCTTTTCCGGGCGGATCCCCGTCAAGATCAGCCAGGAAGCCGGCGACCAACTCATCACCGACCTCGTCACTCCGCCCGGCGACGTCCGCGGCTACTTCGCCGCGATGGTCCGCCTGCACCAGGCCGCACCCCCGGACCTCTGGCTGCCGTCCACGCCGACCCAGGGTCAGAACGCCAACCTCTACGACTATCAATGGCGGCAGGAGATCGAGCAGAACCTGCTCATCGTCAAGACGATCGTCTCGAATCTCCAGCGCCGATGAACGACTCGTCCCCACGCGCCCGCTCGCGGCCCACGGCGGGCCGACCGCAGAGCACCGCCGCCAGGAAGGCGAACCCCGAGGGAGGGCCGGAGCGATCCGGTCGACAGCCAGCGATGCGAAACCTGTTGCGTCTCACGCTCTCCGCGCTCTTCTGCCTGGGCGTGGCCGGCGCGGCTGCGGTGATCCTGGTGAACCCCGAACTGGTGCGATGGCGGTCCGACGAACGGCCCCACCATCGCGAGCGGCCGACCCTCGACTCGGGCACCGCGACGGCCTCGACGGCCACCAGATCCGCCCAGAAGGCCGTGTACGACATCATCCCATCCCGGTTCGAGGATGGCGGATATGAGACAGCCGTGCGATACGCGGCGCCGATCCGCGATCCAGCCTCGCTCCAGGAGCTGCGCGAGTCCGTGCGCGGCCGCGGCCGGCGTGGGATCGCCGCCCTCAAGAAGGAATTCGAGCAGCTCCGACCGGGCTCAAACCCGACGAAGGACCAGCTCCTGAAAAAGGTCTCTCTCGAGCAATCCATCGGCTTCCTCTACATGTACGAGGGGAACTTCCTGGAGGCCACCGATTGGCTCAAGCAGGCGCTCGAGGATGCCCGGAAGCCGCAGGTGCCGGCCCAGCTCCGCCAGCGGCTGATGGCCGTGCTCGGGATCGTCGCCATGCGCCGGGGCGAGGTCGAGAACTGCGTCGAGTGCGTCGGCCCGTTGAGCTGCATCTACCCCATCGCCAGCGAGGCCATGCACCGCAACCAGCAGGGCTCGCGCGAGGCGGAGAAGTGGTTCACCGCCTACCTCGCGGAATCACCGCGCGACCTGCGAGTCATCTGGCTGCTGAACATCGTCGCGATGACCGTCGGCGACTACCCCGAGAAGGTGCCGGCGGCCTACCGCCTGCCGCTCCGCCTGTTATCCGCGGGCGAGGGAGTCGGCCGGTTCGAGAACGTGGCCTCGGAGGCCGGCCTGACGGTCCGCGGGCCGAACCTCGCCGGCGGCAGCGTCTTCGACGACTTCAACGGCGACGGCCGGCCCGACCTGTTCATGACGTCGCTCGACGCCGACCTTGGCGCCTCGCTCTACCTCAACCGTGGCGACGGCCACTTCGACGACCGGTCCGCCTCCGCCGGCCTGGGCGATCAGATCTATGCGCTGAACCTCCGCCGAACCGACTACGACAACGACGGCGACCTCGACGTCCTGCTGCTGCGGGGCGGGTGGGAGCGGCCCCTGCGGCTCTCGCTGCTGCGCAACCGCGGCGACGGATCGTTCGACGATGTCACCGCCGCGGCCGGAATGCTCGAGCCGATCCAGACCGAGTCGGCCGCCTGGGGCGACTACGATAACGACGGCCTGGTCGATGTCTTTGTGTGCGGCGAGTACCTCCCGCCCGGCGGCAAGCCGTCCGACAAGCCCGGCGACCCCCACAACCGGTGCCGGCTCTACCACAACGAAGGCAACGGCCGGTTCAAAAACGTCGCCAGGGCCGCCGGGGTGCTCAACGATCGGTGCGGCAAGGGCTCCGCGTGGGGCGACTACGACGGCGATGGCCGCCTCGACCTGTTTGTCTCGAACATGGGCCAGCCCTGCCGCCTTTATCACAACGAGGGAAACGGCCGGTTCAAGGACGTCGCGCCCGAACTCGGCGTCACCGGCGCCGACATGAGCTTCGCCTGCTGGTTCTGGGACTACGACAACGACGGCCGGCTGGACCTGTACGTCAACGACTACCGCGCCACCGTCGCCGAGGTCCTGGCCAGCGCCATGGGAGTGAAGATCTCCGGCTCCAGCCACCCGAGGCTCTATCACAATCTGGGCGACGGCGAGTTCCGCGAGGTCTCCGCCGACCTGGGACTCGACCGCGCCATGGCTCCCATGGGCGTCAACTTCGGCGACGTGGACAACGACGGCTTCCTCGACCTCTACCTGGGCACCGGCGACATGTCGTACGAGGGGCTCGACGTGAAGCTGATGTTCCGCAACCTCGAAGGACAGGGCTTCGAGGACGTCACGGCCTCGTCGCGCACCGGCCATCTCCAGAAGGGGCACGGCGTCTCGTTCGCCGACTACGACGGCGACGGCGACCTCGACCTGTTCGTCGAGCTGGGCGGAGCCACGCCGGGCGACCAGGCGTATAACGCCCTCTTCCGCAACCCGGGCGCCGCGCGGCACTGGTTGAAGGTCAAGCTCGTCGGCACCCGGACCAACCGCGCCGCGCTGGGGGCCAGCCTGCGCATCGACATCACCGCCAACGACGGCCAGATCCGATCCATCCACCGCACGATCGGCAACAACTCGAGCTTCGGCGGCAATCCCCTGGTCGAGACGATCGGCCTGTCCGACGCCACCCGCGTCGCGTCGTTGACCGTTTCGTGGCCCACCAGCCGGACCACGCAGACGTTCCACGACATCCAGGCCGACCAGGAGATCGAGATCACCGAGGGGTCGGATTCCTTCCGGATCCGGCCGCGTCGGCAATGAAACTCCGCGTCGCACCCAGAGAATCGGCAACTGGCAACATGTGGCAGTATTTGGACCCCGGGGTGAGTCGATAGCAAGGGATTTCGGCCAGCGAATCTGAACATTTCGTCCTTTTCGAGCGTTTCTCCTGATGGAACCTTTCTTTCAGGAGTGACACCATGCCAGGACCCGGTGAATATCGACCCGACCCTCGGCATCGACCGACCCGGGCTGAATACGGGAACACGGCTGAATAAGGGTGGTGCGCCAGGCAAATTGAAAGCACGCCGTAAGCCCATTGCAGCGACTGGCGTTCAGTCGTACGGGCCTCTTTCTCGCAATTCGCTGCCTTATCGGCAGTTACGCGTTCCTTTCAAGTTGGGTGGGGCACCACCGGCTGCCAGGGCTTCTCATTATTGCGACAGGAAAGCTTCTCGGGTCGGTCGGGCTTCAGAGCCTGACCCCCTCCGTCCGGCGGGACCGAACGGAGTCAGCCTGGAAAGGCTGACCGACTTCCAATCCGGTCGACTCACGTAGGTCAGGCTTTCCAGCCTGACTCCGCCGGTGTCAGTCGGATCCGGTCCGGTTCGGACCGGTGTCAGTCGGATCCGGTCCGGTTCGGACCGGTGTCAGTCGGATCCGGTCCGGTTCGGACCGGTGTCAGGCTGGAAAGCCTGACCGACTTCCGGAAGGGACAAAGGGACAAAGGACAGACATATTACCGCCGCCCCGCCGATCGGACACCCATGCGATCCCAACGGAAAAATGCCTGTCCTTTTTGGGTTTTCCTTTCACCAGCCAGGGCCATGGCCAGTTGCGGTAGCGACAGAAACAGGATGGCAGCAAAGCAGATAAAGGCCCAGGGAAAGCGATCCGGATTGGCCGGGTCGTAGCCGACGAAAAAGAGCGGTATCTCAAGGATCTCCTCGGCAAGCGCGACAATCGGCATGGGAAAGGCGAGGAATTCAACCGCTGAGACGAGAAGCGCGATCCACCCGGCCACCTCAAATCCGACGAGGAACGGCCGGTCGTCGCGCCGGCTCCAAACCGACCGGACCAGACCCGGCAGGCCGAGAGTGAGCAGCCCAGCCATCAGCATCGAGCCAAGGGCGATCAGCGCTCCGCCGAACAGATCG
>JAKAUH010000896.1 GCA_021818605.1 Planctomycetota bacterium | reverse complement strand
GTACGAGGCGTCCTCGGAGGCGAGGAAGACGAAGCAGGCGGCCACTTCCTCGGGCTGGCCGGGCCGCTTCATCGGAACGTCCTTGCCGAACTTGGCGACCTTCTCGGGTGGGAAGGTGGAGGGGATCAGGGGCGTCCAGATCGGCCCGGGCGCGACGCCGTTAACGCGGATCCCGCGCTCGACGAGCGACTGCGACAGCGAGCGAGTGAACGCGATGATCGCCCCCTTGGTCGAGGAGTAATCGAGCAGCATCGGGTTGCCCTGGTAGGCGGTGACCGAGGTCGTGTTGATGATCGCCGAGCCTTCCTTCAGATGGGGCAGCGCAGCCTTCGTCATGAAGAACATTGAGAAAATGTTGGTGCGGAACGTGCGTTCGAGCTGCTCGGCCGAGATGGCCTCGATCGAGTCCCGCGGGTGCTGCTCGGCGGCGTTGTTGACCAGGATATCGAGGCGTCCGAGGTCCTTCACGGCCTGGCAGACGGTCTCGCGGCAGAATCCCTCGTCGCCGACGTCGCCGGCGATCGTGACGCAGCGCCGGCCCTCGCGCTCGACGCGCTGGCGCGTCTCGACGGCGTCCTCGTGCTCGTCGAGGTAGACGATGGCGACGTCGGCTCCCTCGCGGGCGAACGCGATGGCGACGGCACGGCCGATTCCGCTGTCGCCGCCGGTGATCAGGGCGACCCTGTCCTTGAGCTTGCCCGAGCCGCGCTGGGGCCGGCCCTCGGACTCGGGTTGCGGGGTCATCTCCGACTCGCGGCCGGGCCGCTGCGATTGATGCTGGGGTGGTGGCTGCCTGGTGGCCATCGGGCGTGTCCTCCTCGGCTGGTCCGCGTGATGGTGATCGAGGTTGGGTCGGGTCGAGTCAAG
The DNA here is from genome assembly GCA_021818605.1 of Planctomycetota bacterium. Classification (GTDB taxonomy): domain Bacteria; phylum Planctomycetota; class Planctomycetia; order Isosphaerales; family Isosphaeraceae; genus JAKAUH01. The sequence continues at coordinate 4,745 of JAKAUH010000896.1, read as the reverse complement.
TCAAGTCGAGTTGAGTTGAGTTGAGTTGAGTTGAGTTGAGTTGAGTTGGGATCGTTCACGACCCTCGTGCGCGCCTTTCCTGCTTCCTCTCCACGCGCGCACCCCGAACGGTGACCGCGCGGGGCTGGAGCGGCGACGGCTCGCCCACGGTCCTGTTCCGCACCGGCCGCCGAGGACAAGCGTCGCCGTCAAACTCCTCTGCAAAGGCGGTGCCCGGCGTCTCCACGCCGCCGTCCGGCGATCCCGCCCCGCGGCCACGCCACCGGGGGCGCGCCACCGGGGGCGCGGCGTTTGCAGGCTTTGACGGCCGGGACGCGGGAAGACGTGTTTTCGCGTTCGTGGAGCGTCCAGGACGGACGGTCCCGGCAGATCGCTTGCTCGATGGAACGGAACGCCTCGTTTCTTTGGCGGCGGGAGCCGCCACGTCCTGGGACCCCGGCTCGCCGGCCGTCAGTGCCGGCCGGACGGTCCCCGGCAGGAGGGTATCATGGGCCTGTTCTCCAGCAAGACTCTCAACTCACTCGACGACCTGTTCGTCCTCCAGATCCAGGATCTGTACGACGCCGAGCAGCGGCTCACCAAGGCGCTGCCCAAGATGGCCGAGGCTGCCACCAACAAGCAGCTCAAGTCGGCCTTTCAGAAGCACCTCCGGGAAACCGAGCAGCACGTCACCCGGCTGGAGGAGGTCTTCAGCATCATTGGGAAATCCCCCAGGAGCGAGACCTGCGAGGCCATGAAGGGCCTGATCGCCGAGGGAGACGAGGCGATCAAGGCCGGCGGGGACGACTCGGTCCGCGACGCCGCTCTGATCGCCGCCGCGCAACGGGTCGAGCACTACGAGATGGCTGGCTACGGCACCGTCCGCACCCTGGCCGAGCAGCTCGGCCAGAAGGAGATCGCCCGCATCCTCCAGCAGACCCTCGACGAGGAAGGTGCGTGCGACAAGACCCTGACCGAGATCGCCGAGTCACGCGTCAATGTCCAGGCGGCCGCGACCTGACGGGGTCGGGTCGTGGCTTCGTGAGTTACAAGTGGCAGGTCGCAACCGGGCCGGTTCGGTTCGGTTCGGTTCGGCGCGGGTCTCTGACTCGACTCCGCCGGGGAACCTGACCGGAGGTCTGTCTCCCACGCGGGCACAGGCCGGTGGAAACGCGGGAGGCCTGCGGTCTCGGCCTCGGGCGGGGTCAGACCCGCGCCCAACAGAACCTTCACAGGCTCGCCTGTCACTTGCCACCTGTCACTCGAACCGAGCTCCTTCAGATCCCCGACACCCGTCCCGTCGAGTCGCCGTGGCGCACGACGCCGGTGACGCCCATGCGATCGAGCATACTGAGATAAATGTTGCTCATCGGCTGGGCCTTGAGCTTGAGAAACTGGCCGGGGCCGAGCGCGCCGCCGCCGCGCCCGGCGAGGACGAACGGCAGGTTGTTGTGGTTATGGCGGTTGCCGTCGCCGTTGCCGCTGCCATACACGATCATCGAGTTGTGCAGGATCGATCGGCCATCCAGGTCCTTCGCCTCGTCGAGCCGCTCGAGGAACCGGGAGAACTGCCGCATGTACCACTCGTCGATCCTGGCGATCTTCTCGAGCGTCGCCTTTTTGTTCTGGTGGTGCGAGAGGTTGTGGTGCCCCTCGGTGACGCCGATGTCCGGGAACGTCCGATTGCTCGACTCATAGGCCAGCAGGAAGGTGGCCACGCGCGTCGAGTCCGTCTGGAACGCCAGGAACATCAGGTCGTACATGAGCTGAACGTGCTCGAGGAAGGTGCCCGGGATGCCGGGCGGGGCATCGATGGCGGGATCGGGCGTCTCACGGAACCGTTCGGCCTGCTGGATGCGGCGCTCGATCTCACGGACGCTGGTCAAATATTCGTCCAGCTTGATCCGGTCGCGCGATCCCAGCTCGACGCCCAGGGCCCGGGTGTCGTCGAGCACGAAGTCAAGGATCGAGTGCTGTTGCTCGAGCCGCTGGCGCAGGCTCTTGCCGCGCTCGCCGTGCGGACCGGCGCCGAACAGCCGCTCGAAGGCCAACCGGGGGTTGGCCTCGGGCGTCATCGGCAGGGAGGGCGAGGCCCACGACAGGTTGAACTGGTAGGCACACGAATAGCCTGAGTCGCAGTTGCCCGACTTCCGCGCCGCGTCGCAGGCCAGCTCGATCGAGGGGAAGCGCGTCAGGTGGCCGACGGCCCGCGCGGCGACCTGGTCGACCGAGACCCCCGCGTGGATATCGGCCCCGGCGGTCTTCCTGGCCCGCACGCCGGTGAGAAATGTGGCGCAGGCCCGCGCGTGGTCGCCTGGTCCGTCCTTGCCGCCGAAGGCGTTCAGTTGATCGAGGCCCGAGATCACCTGGACCTGGTCCTTGAGCCGCGCGAGCGGCTGCATGGTCCGGTTGAGCTCGAAGTCCTTCCCCTTGCCCTCCTTCCTGGGCCACCAGTGCGACAGGTTGACGCCGTTGGGAACATACACGAACGCCATCCGCAACGGCGCGCCGGTCGCGGTGGTCCCCGCCGGGACGGATGCGCTGCCCGCGGCGAAGGCGGTCGCGGACCGCGGCAGCAGCGACGCGAAGGCCGGCAGTGCCACGGAGACGCCCACGCCGCGGAGGAACCGACGACGGCTCACGCTCAGGCTGGAGGACCCACGGGCTTCGGCCGGGTCGAAGGTCGAGTCGGGCTTCATGGCTTTCACCGTTGCGGTTCTTTCGGATTTTACCGGGACGAAACCTTCGGATTCGCGGGCACGGCCGCCGACGGACCGGGCGACGGCGCATGCGCCGGGACCGGACCGGCCTCGAGGCGTCGGCGCTGGAACGGCGCCGATTCGATCACGCCGGATAACAGCGCCGAGAACCGGCCGCCGTCGCGGTCGAGGCGAGCGACGATCCGGTCGACGGTCTCGACATCGGACGGGTCGAGGCCGCGGCCCAGCGCATAGGTCAGGAACTTTTCGGTCAGGCAGCGGTAGAAGTCCATCCGGTGCCGCTCGCGCAGGATCTTCTTCAGCTCGCGGACATCGCGGAACGACTCGCCCGTGATCAGCTTGCCCGAGGCGTCGATCGGCTGCTTCGACTCCTGGGTGCGGTACATCCCCAGCGGGTTGAAGTTGTCGAGCGCCAGGCCGAGCGGGTCCATCCGCGAGTGGCACGACGCGCACAGCGGCTTGCTGCGGTGCATCGCCATCAGCTCGCGGGTCGTCGGGACCTTGTCCTTGAAGTCCTTACGCGCGTCCTCCAGTGGCGGTATGTCCGGCGGCGGGGGCGGCGCGGGGGTTCCGAGGATGTTGTCGAGAATGAACTGCCCGCGCTTCACCGGCGAGGTGCGCGCCGGGTTGGAGGTCACCGCCAGGATCGTCCCCTGCGTCAACACCCCGCCGCGCGGGCTGGCCTTGGGCAGGGTGACCCTGCGCATTTCGGAGCCCTCGACGCCCGGAATGCCGTAGTGCTTCGCCAGCCGGGCATTCAGGAACGTGTAGTCGCAGTCGACCCAGTCGAGCACGCTACGGTTCTCGTGGACGACGTGGTCAAACGCCATCTCGGTCTCGCTCCGCATGGCGCGGCGGACGTCGCGAGTCAGCACGTTGCGCTGGGTGTCGGCGCCCCGCAGGCGGATTCCCTCGCGGCGGAGGATCGCGCGCTCGTTGAAGTACATCCCATCCAGGTCACGGAGCTGCAGCCACTGGCCGACGAAGTTCTGGGTGAGCGACTTCGAGCGCGGGTCGGCGAGCATCCGCTTGAGCTGCGCCGGCAGCTCGGCGCGCAGGCGGTGCTTGCCCGCCAGGCGGAACAGCTCGTCGTCGGGCATCGTCGACCAGAGGAAGTACGACAGCCTCGAGGCCAGCGCGTACTCGTCGATCGGCGCGTGCGGCCGGGGCCGTCCCGCATGGCCGGGCTCGGCCTCGACGTTCTCGACGCGGAACAGGAACCGGGGCGAGGCCAGCACGGCGATCATCGCCTGGCCGATCCCTTCCTCGAAGGTCCGGCCGGGCAGGCGGTAGGACGCCTCGGCGATGGCGACCAGGCGGTCGACCGTTCGGGGGTCGACCGGGCGGCGGAAGGCCCGCCGGGCGAACCGCTCGATCACCTCGCGGGCGTAGTTCCGCCGGTCGGGGTCGGCCGACGGTGCCTCGTCGCGGGGGAAGAACCGCGCATGGCCGGGCGGCCTCGTCCGGTGCTTCGCGTCGAGCGGGCCCTGGACGACGACCGAGACGACCCGGAAACCGACCGTCTCGGCCGCGCGCGGCTCGGCCGGTTTCAGCTCGAAGGCCAGCCGGTGCTCGCCCGCGGCCAGGTGCTGGTCGACCGTGTAATGCAAGCTCTTGCTCGCCAGGCCCGAGTACGTCTCGCGCAGCCGCTCATCGCCGTCGACCTGAAACGCCACCGTGCACTTGCCGGGATCGAGCGTGTACGGGGTCTTCACCGCCAGCTCGAGCTGAATCCGATAATCGCCCGGATCGTCGGCCAGGTAGATCCGCCCGATCCTCGCCGCCTTCGCAAACGGCAGGCGGTCGCCGGTCTGTCCCTTCTCGGTGCCGCGGAACTCGACGCCCCGATAATGCCGCTCGGGGATTACTCGCGACGAGGTCGGCACCGCGGTCTTCACGATCGACTCGGCCGCCTGGAAGTATTTTTCCAGCAACAGCGGCGAGACGGTCAGCACGTCGCCGATGTTGTCGAACCCATAGCCGGGGTCGTCCGCCGGGAACTCCTCCTCGGCCTTGAACTCGATCCCCAGCAGGTCACGGAGCGTG
>JAKAUH010000946.1 GCA_021818605.1 Planctomycetota bacterium | reverse complement strand
GCGTTAGCGTGTCAATCCTTTCGAAGGTAAGACCACCGACGGGAGAGCCGTGTGCGGGAGATCCGCCTGCACGGTTCGGAGGGGGGAGGGGCCGAACTTTCGGCTCTTCCTACCCCTATCTTTAAGACTTGCCGAGTAATACTGCCGGCCCGGCCGTTCCTGGATGGACCTTTTCGGAATCTCTGCCGAAAAGGTTCCTCCATCCCGCCGGCTACCGACCCGCCTTGAGGTCCCAGACGAGCACCGAGCCATCGGCCACGCCGGTGACGAGCCGCGAGCCCTCCGGCGTGAAGGCCAGCGCGGGCGAGCGGAACGGCGGGCCGTCGATGGTGCGAGTCTCCTTGCCGGTGGCAATCTCGTACAGGTGGATCTGGCCGGATTCCCAGCCTGACGTTGCGGCGAGGGTCTTGCCATCGGGCGAGAACGCCATCGCCCAGACCTGGCTGCCCTCGACCGTCATCGCGTGTTGCTCGTTACCGGTGTCGGCGTCGAGAAGCCGGATCGAGCCGCTGCGGGGTTCCACATCGATCCCCGTCCGGTGGCCTCCGAGGGGGGCATCCCTCATGCCGTGGCTCAGCTCTCCGGGGAACGATGCGGCGACCGCCAGGAGACGGCCATCGGGCGAGGGTGCGACGAGGCTTCCGCCACCTGCGTCGAAACGGACCTTTCCCGCCGGCAGATCGGCGATCGCGGTGTGCCCCAGCGCCTGGCTGATCGCCACCCGCTTACCACCCGGAAGGAATGCGGCGGCGTCGAGACGCAACGTCGCGAACCCCGGCGCCATGAGTTCGGCCGGTAGGTCAGGCGGCAGGGCGGGCGGCGGTAGCTCGATCTTCGCCCCGGCCCGCACGCGGCGTTCCTTGAGGTCGATCTCATGTAGACTCGCGGTTTGATCGATCATCAGGATCTTGCCGTCGTCGAGGAAGTGCAGGGCCGTGGGCACGCGGATGTCGTCGCCACGGCCCGTCGCGAGGACGATCGGACCGCCCTGGCGCTTGATGTCCCACAAGAAGGTCTGGTGGAAGACCGATGTCGCGACGGCCAGCCACTGGCCGGATGGCGAGATGGCCACGGCCTTCGGAGGCCCCGAGAGTCGCAGAACTCGCCCGGACCGGCCCGTTGCCAGGTCCCAGAGCCGCATCGTGGCGTCCTCGGCCCCGGTGATGATCGTCTTGCCGTCCGGCGTGACCAGCACCGAGGTCACAGGCCCGTCGTGGGCATCGGGGCTGGCGAAACGATCGCGCCGGGTGCCGAGGTCCCAGTCGTGCAGGACCAGTTCATTGCCGCTGGTCAGGAGGGTACGGCCGTCCGGCGCCAGGGCGATCGGGCCGTCCAGGCTCGCGCCGGTCCGGAACGATGCCGACTTCTGGCGCTTCTCCAGGTCGAACACGCCGATCAATCCGAAGCGGGCCACGCCAACGAGGCCCCGGCCGTCGGAGGTGAAGCAGACCTGGTCGGCCATCGCGTTCGGGAGCGTGACGGGCTCCTTCTTGCCCGGTGTGAAGAGATCGAGATTGAGCGTACTGGACACCGCGACGGTGCCGCCATCGGGAGAGAAGACCGGCTCCCATCGAGAGGAAGAACCGAGCCGCTCGACGAGCAGCTCCTCCTTCCGATCCACGTCGAAGACCCGCAACTCTCCGTGAATCGCTTCATCGCCACGGCTCCATGTCACGACCGCCAGCCGCCGCCCGTCGCGCGAGAAGATGATGTGATGTGCCTCGTCGCCACCGGTCGCGAACCGAGCCGTTTCGGCACCCGTCCAGGCGTCGAGCAGCCGGACGCCGTCCTTATCCATCCCCGCCGCCACGAGCTGTCGGTCGGGGCACAGCGCGACAGTAAAGCCCAGGGCGTCGTCGACCGTCCAGCTCCCGACATCCACCGGCCGCCCGGTCCCGATCTCGGTCATCGTGACGCGATACACGAACCCCCGGCCCGGTTCCAGCGTCGTCCCCATCGCCATCACCAGATGGCCCCTCGAGCTGACGGCGAAATCGGCCATCACGCCTACGTCCGGGTCGATCCGGCGGACGATCCGGCCCGAGGCGGCATCCCAGACGCGGAGGATGCTGTCCCGCCCGTCGGTGAGAAAATGCCGGCCGTCGGGCGTGTAGGCGATCCGGTAGATCGGCGAATCCTGGCGGTAGCGGGTCGTCCCGAGCCGCAGCACGGCGCCGGCTGGTAAGGGATCGCTGTATCGATCGACCCTCGCGCCGGCCGCCGGCGCCTGGGCCATTGACTCGGGAAGTGCACCGATCGTCGCGACGGCGACTAGCCCGACGAGGCACCGGACTCTGCGGGAAGTTGACAACATGGTCAAAGGCTCCGCGACCCGAGCGAACGAGGTAGCGAGGTTCGGCCTATTGTTCTACCGCATCCAGGGCGCTGAGGCTCCAGGTTTCTCCGATCCAGGCGACGGAATCGCCACGATGCACTAATATGGAGATCCGCCAGAGCGACCGGCTGCGCCGCGACATCGATCGAGGATCATCGCCTCATGTTAATGGAACTCCGCGCCTCCGCGACCTACGAATTATCCGTCGAAACCTTCCTGGCCCTGATGATCGAGCCGGCCCTGGCCGGTCCCGAGCACCGGGTCGTCGATGAGCGGCTCGTCACGTCGCCCACGCCGTTCAGCGAGCTGGACCGCGACCTGTACGGCAACCCTCGCCGCCGCCTGGTGGCGCCCGGGGGGACGTTCCGCCTGGAGTTCGTGGCGACCGTCGACGCCGTACCCAATCGGCCCATTCCGCCCGACGCCGCGCAGGTCCCGCCTCGCGAGATCCCGGCCGAGGTCCTGGTGTACACGCTCCCCTCGCGCTACTGCCAGTCGGACCTGCTCGCCCGGATGGCGGAGGGCGAATTCGGCGGGATCGAGACCGGCGGTGGCCGCGTGCTGGCGATCGCCGAGTGGGTCCGCCGGCACGTCGAGTATCGCTACGGCACGACGGATAGCCTCACCTCGGCGTTCGACACGGCCACCGAGCGGATCGGCGTCTGCCGCGACTTCGCCCACCTGGTGATCGCGTTCTGCAGGGCGCTCGACATCCCCGCGCGGTATGTCTCGGGCTATGCCCTGGGCCTGGAACCGCCCGACTTCCACGGGTATGCTCAAACCTACGTCGGCGGGGCCTGGCACAACGTCGACGCCACGTTCGAAGGCGTCCGCCCGGCCCTCGTCCCGATCGCCGTTGGCCGCGACGCCGCCGACGTGCCCATGCTCACGCTCTGGGGCCGAGGCCGGCTCGTCGAGCAGTCCGTGGAAGTCCGGGAGGCGACGTCGCCCCCCGCGCCGGCCGATTCTGGCCAATCTTCGGCAAATCCCCACGAATCCCCATGAAGCTCAGCCCCTGCGGTCGATTGTCTCGACTGCGGCGGCATGAGACATTCCTGAAAAGTGACGGGTCCGATGAACAGGTCAACACAGGCGATCTCGCTGGTCCTGCTGGGGACGGCCCTGGCGCTGTCCGGCTGCTCGCAGTCCGAGGAGGACGAGAACCAGCAGGGCGGCGGGCACGGTGGCCATGGGGGCGTGTTCGTCGCGCCGCGGATCGGGGGTTATGGCGGGAGGCGCGGGGTCGGATCGGTCGGCGCGCCGTCGGCCCGCGGCGGGTTCGGCGGGACGGGCGCGTTCGGCGGGTTCGGCGGGTTCGGCGGCTCCTGAGCCAGGCCGGAGGAATTTGCCATGCTCCGCGTCGAGACAACGCCCCGCGCCGATTGGCCGAAGCTCGTCGAGTCACAAGGACTGAGCTTTCACTCGATCGACGGCATCCCGTACTGGGACGAGTCGGCGTATTACCTGTTCGAATCCGACGAGGTCGATGTCCTCGAAGCGGCGACGTACCGGCTGAATGAGATGTGCCTCGAGGCCGTCGGCCGGGTGATCGCCGACGGCCGGCTCGATGAGTTTGACATCCCCGGGCCGTATCAGGACTGGGTCGCGTGGAGCTGGGAGCGCGACGAGCACACGATATACGGGCGCTTCGACCTGGCGTTCGACGGGGAGTCTCCGCCGAAACTGCTGGAATACAACGCGGACACGCCCACCGCGCTCCTGGAAGCGGCCGTCATCCAGTGGTTCTGGTTCCAGGATTTGCTCGCATCGGCCGGGATCGATCCGGCCGCGCGGAAGGACGGATCCTCGCCGTACGACCAGTTCAACAGCCTGCACGAGCGGCTGATCGAGGCCTGGCGCCGGGTCCGGCGCGACCTCGGCGGCCGGATCGTCTTCGCGGCGCCGGGCGACGCGGTCGAGGACGTGATGACCGTGACCTACCTGCGCGATACGGCCGTCCAGGCAGGATGCAAGGCCGAGTTCCTGGCCGTCAAGGACATCGGCTGGCACGCCGGGCGCAAGGTGTTCACCGACCTGCGCGAGCGCGCGCTCGAGATAATGTTCAAGCTGTATCCCTGGGAGTGGATGCTCCGCGAGCCGTTCGGCCGGCACCTGCCGTTTGCCCCGACGCGATGGCTCGAGCCGCCGTGGAAGATGGTGCTGAGCAACAAGTCGATCCTGCCGGTGCTTTCTGAGCTGTTTCCGGATAGCGAGTACCTCCTGCCCGCGGCGTTCGAGCCGGTCGGATCGTCGTATGTGGTCAAGCCGATTTTTTCCCGCGAGGGGGCGAACGTCCGGATCGTCGAGGACGGCCAGATCATCGCCGAGACGGGGGGCGATTACACCGAAGGTCCCCACGTGTACCAGGCGTTCCATCCCCTGCCCGACTTCGACGGCCGCTATCCGGTCGTCGGGAGCTGGATCGTCAATGGCCACGCGTGCGGCGTCGGCCTGCGCGAGGCGGACGGCCTGATCACCGGCAACACCAGCCGGTTCGTGCCGCACGTCTTCCGCAAGTCGCGCGGGGCGAAACCGCCGGTGATGAATCCGAAGACCACGGCCGCCCACGGCGATCGGCCGGCCGGGCCGGGCTCGTCGAAGGAGAAGGATCCGCTCTGGGATCCTTGGCTGGATCGCTGAGCCCGGGGATACGAGTGCGAGCCGGCGCGTTCAGTATCCCATCTTCACGAACCGGATCTTCGGCCGGTTCGCGTTCGCGCCCTTGATGCCGGCGTCGGTGACGCCCGTGTTGCCAACGGCGATCTGGGTGCACCGTTTTAGCCCCTGGAGGTTGGCGATCCCGGCGTCGGTGATGCTCGTCCGTTCGATGAACAGGAGGGTGAGTTGGTTCAATCCCGATAGCTTCGCCAGACCGGCGTCCGTGATCGTGGTGTGATTGATCCAGAGGTTCTGGATCGCGGTGAGCCCCTTGATGTGGTCGAGCCCGGCGTCGGTGATCTTCGTGCCGGAGAGATCCAGTTGCACGAGGCCGTTAAAGCCCGCGATTGGGGCCAGCCCTGCATCGTCGATGGGCGCGTTCCTGAGCGTGATGCCCTTGATCCCTGTCAGGTGGGCGATCGGATGCAGATTGGCGACCTGGCTGTCCGGCAGACTCAACAAGCTGAGGCGTGTCATGTTCCGCAGGTGTTCCAGGCCCGCCGAGGTGAGGCTCGTGGCACTGAACGAGATCGTAGTCAGGTTGACCAGTTGCCGCAGATGGGCCAATCCCGCGTCGGTGATCCCGGGGCTCTTCCCGCAAATCTGGAGCCACTCAAGCG
>JAKAUH010000104.1 GCA_021818605.1 Planctomycetota bacterium | reverse complement strand
GTGCCCGCAGGTAGGGGCCGGCCGCGAGCAGCGACAGCGTGAGACTCGGCAGGTACGCCTGGGGCGAAGCCCATGCGACCATCTCTACCCGTAGCGGATGGACCGCGTAGAGCCCCACCGGGATCGCGCAGAGCCAGCCGAGCCCGCGGCCCAGCCGGGCGGCGGCCTCCGGCATCGCCCGCGCGACGAGGATCACGCAGAGCAGGTGCAAGAGCACCACGTTCGCGACGTGGAAGGCCAGCGAGACGAGGTGAAACCCGCGCGGGTCGAGGCCGAATAGCAGATAGGTCAAATCCTGGCACAGCCACCCGAGCGGCTGGTACACGCCGCCTTTCATTGTGGTGAAGGCGTAGTGAAACGGCTCCCACCCCGGTCTGCGAAACGCCTGGTTGTCAACGATCCAGTCGCGATCGTCCCAGTCGACGAATCCGTTATCGAGCGTCGGGGCAAACGCCGTCCCGACGACGACGGCGAGCACCGCCCAGACCGGCCCGAGCGTGCCCAGCCCCGGCCGGAACGGATCGACGGAAATCGGCTGTTTCCTTTTACCCATCGTGCGGCGCTCCGTCGCCAGGGCGAGCCGCGGGCACGCGTCGACCGCCACACCCCGCAACGGTCGACCGCCGGCGCGCGGACTCTAATCCCTCCGCCTCGCTGCGTCAATTGCGACCGGACTCCAGGCCCGACCGACCGACCAGCCGAATCCCGGCTCCGAATCCCCTCGCGATCTCCATTTCAGATTCGTCAGCCTTCCTATCTTACCACTTGCTTTGGCCATTCAATGCTGTATTCTCTCTCGATGTGGCAAGCAAGGCCACGGCACCGAGCTGGGTCGATCGGATCTGGATGATCAGCAACCAAGAGAGGACCACGGCAATGAGGATTCTCCTGGGCGTGTGGAAGTCGTCGGAGAAGCGGCGGTCGAGGTCCCCGGTACGTCCGGCGCTCGAGGGCCTGGAAGGGCGGATGCTCCTGTCCGTGACGGCCGGCGATCGAGTCGTGCGCGTGCACCCGGCCGCGGCTGGTTCGGCCGCCACGTCGGGCGGGCCGATCGTCGACACCGGCCAGGTCCCGTTTCAGGTGCAGATCACGCCGGCGAACATCCCCAATGCGCCGGCGCTCCAGTCGGCGGTGGAGGCGCAGTGGCGCGGCAAGTGGCTGTTCCTGGGCGGGCGGACGAACGGGTTGCACGGCTTCGGCCCCGGCCAGGATTTCCCACCGGAGTACCAGAACAAGGCGATCATCGTGATCGACCCTCGCAGCGGGCGAGTCTGGAGCCGACCGTGGAGTGACAGCAAGCTCTCGCAGGCGGCGATCGACGCGCTCACCTCGACCAACCAGGAGTCGCTCCAGCAGGGCAAGAAGCTGTTCGTGGTCGGCGGGTACGGGGTCAACTCCGCGACCAACCTCTCGACGACGTTCGACACCCTGACCGCGATCAACCTGCCGGGATTGATGCGGACGGTGATCCATGGTGGCAACATCGCCGCGCAGGTGCGGCAGACCCAGGACCCGCGGCTCCAGGTCACCGGCGGCCAGATGGCCGCGCTCGGGCGCCGCGACTACCTGGTCATGGGCCAGAGCTTCCTCGGCGATTACTCAACCGCCACCCCGCCGCCGTACATCCAGAAGTACACCGATACGATCGCCAGTTTCCGGATCGTCGACAACCGCCGAAGGCTGGGGATCACCAACTACACGGCGACCACCGACGCGATCAACTTCCACCGCCGCGACTTCATGATGAGCCCGGTGATCCTGCCGAACCGCCAGCCTGCGATTGAGGCGTATGGCGGGGTGTTCACGCCCGACAACTCGGCCTATCGCCAGCCGATCACGATCCACCGGAATGGCCGCATCACCGTGTCGCCGTACCAGCAGTATTTCAGCCAGTACACCAGCCCGCAGATTCCGATCTACGACGCCCGCACGCGAGCGATGAACACGATCTTCCTGGGCGGGATCAGCCTGTACAACTACTTCCCCGCGACCGGCAAGATCCAGGAGGACCCCGAGATCCCGTTCATTAACACGATCACCGACCTGGTGCAGAGCCCCAGCGGCGTCGACCAGGAATACGTGATGCCGGTGCAGCTCCCCGGCCTGATGGGCGCGGGGGCCCAGTACATGCCGGCCGCACGGATGCCGCACTTTGCCAACGGCGTGATCAAGCTGAAGGCCATCCGCCGGCCGACGACGATCGGCTACATGTACGGCGGAATCCTGGCGCAGCAGGCGAACTTCGGCAACTCGACGGCCACCGGCGCGGTGCTGAGGGTGACGCTGGTGCCGAAGCCGGTGCAGGGGTAAAAGTCCTCGAAGGATGGGGGCTGGCTTCGACACTCCGCGATGCTGGCCCTTGCGTGGGTCGGCTCGATTTCCGGAGTGAGAACTTCGCGGCCAACGAGGATTCGTCGATTACATGGCTGTAGCGAGCGAGCGCGCGACCCGATCGCCCCAACGGCGCCAGAACCGGCGGGTCGGTCCAAACGGTGCGATAGGTCTACAATGTCCAAAGGGCGAAGCGGCCACCGGCGGCACCGGGTGTCCCATGGAGGATGCGGTTGCACCAGTCACCACGGCAGAGACGCCCTTCATACCCCTGGCGCGGCGAATTCCTGGACCGGGGACGCCCCGATCCGAGTGGACTGGACGGCGACGGGAACAGCTCCTGAGAGGCCACTGTCCCGAGGTGCGGAGACGAGCCCCGACACGGCGGACGATGGTCCCACCGCCGAATCGCCGTTCATCCTAACGCGGCATAGCCGCAACCAAAGAGGACCCCGGCGCGCACCCCGAACGCTCCGAGATTCGCAGTTATTGATACAATTTCGTCTGCTGTTCACCCGGCGATAGCCTCTCTTGAGCGTGCCGCTGGTCTACGTCAGCGGTTGTTACGGGTGCAGGACTTCGGCCTGACCGGAGCGGCAAAGCATTCGGTGTTCAGGACTTATCTCGGTATTCGCCCTGTGTTTATCGTCCGGTCGCGGCTCAAGGGTGCGACCTGAACGGTGGGCTCCGGCAACATCGGTCAGTCTACCGGAATGTCGATGCGGAATCCACAACATGCTCGCACGGCGGAGGGATCCTACGGAGTAAGACTCTACCTGTCCGCGCACGCCGCCCACCGGCGCGTGGCCGATCGGCTAGCGGACGAGGGGTCCCGCCGCCTGGCCGAATTGATGATCGAGAACAACGGCCCTTGCCCCTCACGACCATGATAAACTGCCCCTCGGACACCGTGCTCCGGTCGGTCCATCGCCGTGCGAGATCGTTATCTCTCCGGCCCTCGCCTGGCGGGCGAAATCGCCGAGGGGGCGGGCCGGCTCGAGGAGGCGCTGTCGTTCTACGAACGGACGGTCGCCTGCAAGGTGGGCGATCCGGTCGATGTCCCCGACGGCAACCTCCTGCAAATCCAGCTCGCCCTGCAACACCTCCGCGGTCGCTGCGCTGCCGCCAGGGAACGGCGGCTGGAGCAACGCGTTCGGACATTGACCAGGCGGATCGACCGGGCCTCGGCCCTGAAACCGACGGCGACAGTCCCGGCGACGGGCGGACCAGCCGACGCAGGGCGCGGCCGGGTGTCTTCCAGGATGGTGGGCTCGGTTGACCGGCACCTGGCGATCCAGGCGGGCTGGTCCTGATCGTCGGCGAATGCCGGGGTCTTCCTGAGTCGCGGGGAACTCTTCGCGAGATGCCTGGGCCGAGGGGCGGGCACGAGGCGGCTCGCCTGCTGGAAAGTGGCCGGCGCAAGTTCTCAATCCACCCCGGACGCTCTAGATTCCCTTTGCTCGGCAGATGGGGCCCCAGGGGCTGGGGCCATCGGTGCCGTGCCGCGGGATTGGAACCCTTCCAGAGAGCAACCGCCGACCATGAGCAGTGAGTCATCAGCACGACGTCGGAAGGCCCGATTCACCACCGAGGCCCTGGAAACCCGCCAGCTCATGACGGCGTTGCCGGCCCGAGGAATCCGCCCTTCCGAGGTCCAATCCCTGCACAGCGCGGCGGTCGAGGCGAGGTTCGCAAGCGATCTCGCGCGGCACTCCGGACGGCCCGCCTACGACGTCGCCATCCGGTTCTCGTATGTCGGTGCACCGGGGAACGCGTCGATCGGGATCAACGGGTTCGTGCCGCCCACCAGGGCCACCGTGCCGGCGAAGTCGACCAATGGTCCCGGCGGGGCCTATCAGGAGATCGGCGGGGTTTCCTACGTCTACGCCATCGGCCAGACCGAGGTCACCGCCGGGCAGTATGTCACGTTCCTCAACAAGGTCGACCCGTCCGGTAGCGATCCCGTCCAGCCCGTCACCGGTATCCAGCTCTGGACGAGTGCATTTTCGCCGGTGACCAATCCCTTCTCGGGGCAGATCAACCTGGTGCAGAACGCCGCGCCAGGCACTCATTACCAGTTGGCCGCGCCCTACTGGGCGAACAAGCCGCTGGTCAACGGCAACATGCTCGACTTCGCATACTTCGACAACAGCCTGTACAACGGTTCGACTGTCGCGATCGACAACAGCCTGGGGAAGAGTCCGCTCGGCTATCGGGTGCATCAGCAGACCCGGTACGTCAACCTTTCCACGACGATCTCGACCGGCATGTACAACCTCCAGGATTCCAGCTACTACAATTTCAATCGACAGGGAACCTCCGGCTATGTGATTCCCAGTGAGAACGAATGGGTGAAGGCGGCGTACTATTCGCCGCGCCCCGCCGGGAACGGCACGCACTATTACTATTATCCAACGGTCAGTAACAAGCCGCCGACGGCGCTGACGACCGGGGGCCCGAGGCCGACGGTGAATCGGCTGGGCGATGTGATCCAGGCGAACCTGAAGCCCGGGGTGGCCTACTCGAACTTCAACAAGGGGGTGAACTGGCAACCGCCCTACGATCCGCTGCCAGCCAGCAACGGCGCGAACGTCGTCAGCGTGGGAGAGGATCACACGCCCTCGCCCTGGCTGACCTACGACCAGGGCGGCAACGCCGTGGAATACACCGACACCACCGCCGCGCCGCCGCCGGGTACGGCCAATCCGCGCGACCTGCCGGTGTATGTGAAGGTCCACGGCGGGATCGCGAACGCCGCGACGTACCAGCTCTGGCTCACGGCGACCGGCACCTCGAGTCCCTACGGGCAGAGCCTGGGGCAGACGGATACCCAGGGCGGTGCGAGGTTCGGCTATCTGCCGAACGCGCAGGCGGACAGTCACATCGGCACCTCGCGGGGTGTCTCATCGACGGCGATCGCCAGGCCGCTGACGAGCCAGGGAGTCGTTTATCGGCTGGACAGTCTGAATACACTGAGCACTCTTTACACCACCCACCTGACGCAGGCGATCGTCCTCGCCAACGATCCGACGGCCTACGTGTTCCTCGGCGCGAGCTTCCAGCAGCCGGCTCGACCGGGCAGCACGCCCGTGTACGGCTTCCTGAACACCACCACCGGTACCGAGTATTACACGATCGACCCCCACGCGGCCGCCGCCGCCTCGGCCAACCCGCAGTACACGAGCCAGGGGGTGGTGTTCCGGGCGCTTCCACCGGGCGTTGGGTCCACCAACTTCCGCGAGTTCTTCAACCCGCAGACCGGCGCCTACGCCTATTCCGCCGCGA
>JAKAUH010000613.1 GCA_021818605.1 Planctomycetota bacterium | reverse complement strand
ACGAAAAACACGAAATCACACGAAAATCAGACAGGAAAAGAAGGGATTCGCCTGGTCGTCGGCACGCCGGTCGCCCTTCTTCGCCTTTTTCGCGGTAGGCTCTTCGTCAGATCGCCGTCGGGAGAGGCGAAGGCTTCGATGTGGTTTCCTCTACGGTGTGGCGTCGATCGACGATAGGGGCCTCATTCGGCCCTCAACCAGCACCGACGGATCGAGCCATCGCGACTTGGGGATGATCCGGGGCGCGTAGCCCTCCAGTGACTCGGGGCGGAAGTGGCGGATCGCGGCGAGGGTGTGGTCGATCCGGGGATTCCCGGCCGCGTCGAGCTTCGCCAGCACCAGGTCGTCCTCGCTGAGCAGATCCGCCTCGCGGAGGATCCCCCGGGCCATCGCCTCGCGGATCGCCCCGGCGAACTCGTTGTAGATAAATGCTTCGGTGGCGCTGGCCCACCAGTCGCGGTTCATCTCGTCGAAGAGGGCCGACGCCTCGCGGGCGACCTTTGCATCCGTCATCACGATCCGGGCCTCGGCGACCGCCAGGTGGGCGAGGATGCGATCGGCGTCGCCGGGCTTCACCACCCCGCAGGCGATGCCGTCGCGGAGGAAGTAGTCGAGCCGGTCGGCGCACAGCCACGGCAAGGGTTGCTCGAGCAGCGGGTAGATTGAATCATCATAGAACTGCGACGGAATGAAGCCCAGGCGGGCGAGGGCCCCGGCAATATCCGGCCGGTCGAGCATCAGGGGCTTGAGCCGTTCGTGGTGGTCCTGCTCCTCGGAGGTGATCAGGAAATCGACGGCGTGCGAAAATGCCGTGTGCGAGATGTCGTGCAACAGGCCCGCGACCCGCTCACGCAGCTCGGCGCCGAGGCTTGTGAGCAAGAAATACACGCCCAGGCTGTGCTCAAACCGCGTCACGTTCTTGAACGGGAACGCCAGCGCCGAGGGCCCCGCCTGCCGGATGCCGCGCAGCCGCCGGAAGGTCGGGCAATCGATCAGGTCCAGAATTCCCGCGTCCGCGATCACCACCTCGCCGTAGACCCGATCGTGCCACTTCATCCCGACGCCTCTCCCCCAGATCCTCCGTTCGGCCGCCCGCATCCGTCCGGTCGATTCGATCCGATTCCCATCGATTCGACGGACGCCGGGCGAGGAGGTCGTTTGTCATGGTCCTTCCATTGGTTATGATAACAGACCGTCCGTCCATTTCGGCAGCAACGCTCCGTTCAGCCTGGGGAGAATCGGTCGTGTCCAGCGCGAATACCCGCCGGGTTCCGGCATTCCTGCTCGTCGCCTCGCTTCTCGCATGCGCCTGCGCCGGCTGCGGCGACACGACGCCGGAGGTCGGCGGCCCGCCCGGCTCGTCGGGAAAGACCTCGTCCTCGTCCTCATCCTCGACGGGCGGCTCGGGCCCGCGGCTGGTGTTCATCACCAACGGGAACTCGGACTGGTGGAACGCCGTCGAGAAGGGGATGACCGACAGCGCGGCGAAGTTCGGCGCCCAGGTCGAGATGCGGCGGAACGAGGGGGACACCGCCGGCCAGATCCGGCTGCTGGAGGACGTGCTGAGCCTGCCCGACGTCAAGGGCGTGGCCATCTCGGTGATGCAGCAGGACTCGCCCGGGATCGCCGACAAGATGAAGGACCTGATGAAGGACGGCAAGGTCGTCATCGCGATCGACTCCGATGGCCAGCCCGACACCCGGCGCGCCTACGTGGGCACGATCAATCGCGAGGCGGGCGAGTTCGCCGGCCGCGCGGCGAAGCAGCTCCGGCCGCAGGGGGGCAAGGTGGTCGCCTTCGTCGGCAACTCGTCGGCCGCGAACGCCGAGGACCGCCGCGCGGGCTTCTTCGCCGGCGCGGGCGACAAGTTCCGCATCGACGCCAAGCACGACGTCCTCGAAATGTTCGAGGATAACGTGAACAAGAGCAAGGCCCAGGAAAACGTTCAGACGGCGATCAGCAAGCATCCCGATGCGACCGTGTATCTCGGCATCTGGTCATACAACGCCCACTACATCGCCGAGGAGGTGAACAAGTTCCCCGAGCTGCGCAAGAAGGCCACGATCGTCACCTTCGACCTCGACGAGCTGGCCGTGCAGGACCTCGCCGAGGGGCGAATCGACGTCACCGTTTGCCAGAACCCGTATGAGATGGGCTACCGCGGCGTCCGCCTGCTCAAGGCCTTCATCGACGACGACAAGAAGACCATCGACGAGATGCTGCCGAAGGGCACCGACTCGATCAACACCGGCGTCCGCGTCGTCGTCCCCAAAAAGGATTCGCCCGTCAAGGGAGACGACGTCATCGACATCGACACCATGAAGAAGTGGCTCGCCGAGAAGGGGCTCCAGTCGACGTAGTCATTGGTCATTGGTCATCGGTACGCTGACGCGGATGGCGAGGGATGATCGATAGGCAATGGCCTCCGCGGTCAACCGACAACAGACAGAGGTCGAATGGTCAAAGGACAGCAAAGAGCGAATGAGGAGAAAAGGACAGCGAGCCATGACCAATGACCAATGACCAATGACCAATGACCAATGACCAATGACCAATGACCAATGACCAATGACCAATGACCAATGACCAATGACCAATGACCAATGACCAATGACCAGGGACCAAAGAAGAAATGGATTTCAGCTTCAGCGAGACCCAACGTCACTGGCACGAAGCCGCGGCTGAGTTTGCCCGTACGGAGTTGGTGCGACCGGAATCGGACGGCGGTCCCGCGGATCGGGGCGGGTTCTGGCGTGAGGGGTATCGGCGATGTGCCCGGTTCGGCCTGACGGGGCTGCCGGTGGCCGAGGAACACGGCGGCCGGGGGCAGGACCTGCCGACGACCGTGGCGGCGATGGAGGGCGTCGGGTATGGCTGTGAGGACTCGGGGCTGATCTTCGCGATCAACGCCGCGCTCTGGACGGTCACCCTGCCGATCCAGCTTTACGGCACCGAGGAGCAGAAGCGCCAGTACCTGCCGGGCCTGTGCGACGGCAGCCTGGTGGGCGCCAACGGCGCGAGCGAGTCCGAGGCCGGCTCGGACATCTACGCGATGACCACGCGGGCCGAGCGCCGGGGCGATCAGTGGGTCCTCAACGGCCGCAAGACCTGGATCACCGCGGGCCCGATCGCGGATGTTTACCTCTGCTACGCAACGACCGACCCGGGCCGGGGCATCATGGGGATCTCGGCGTTCCTGGTCGGGCGCGACGCGCCGGGGTTCCGGATGGTGCGCGAGATCCCCAAGCTTGGGATGAAGGGCGTGCCGATGGGCGAGTTGGCCTTCGAGGATTGCCGGTTGCCCGCCGACGCGCTGGTCGGACGCGAGGGCCGGGGCGCGCCGATCTTCCAGGCGTCGATGGAATTCGAGCGCGGCGCGATCCTGGCCTCGGCGCTCGGCACGATGCGGCGGCAGCTCGAGCGTTGCATTCACCACGCGCGATCGCGCCGGCAGTTCGGCCAGCCGATCGGCAAGTTCCAGTCGGTGTCGAACCGGGTGGTGGACATGGCCTTGAGGCTGGAAACCAGCCGGTTGATGGTCTATCGTTACGCCTGGCTGAAGTCGCGGGGCGACGAGGAGGCTTCCGCCGCCGCGGCGATGGCCAAGCTTCAGGTCTCCGAGAGCTTCGTCCAGAACAGCCTCGACGCTGTGCGCCTGTTCGGCGCCGCCGGGTATGTCGAGGAGACCGGGATCGAGCGCGACCTGCGCGACAGCGTTGGCAGCGTAATCTTCTCGGGCACCAATGACATCCAGCGCAACATCATTGCCCAGCGGCTGCGGCTGGGATAGGTCGCATCATCCCCCGGATCCCCGAGCGAATCGCAATGAGCACGACTGATCCCAGCGTCACCGGCAGCGAACGCAGGCGCTCCCGCGGAGGGCCGTCGCCCCTCGTCCGAATCCTCCGGTCCCCGGAGTTGGGCCTCTCGGTCGCCATCGCGGTGGCACTTCTGGTGATCTACAAGCTGGACCCCAGCCACGCATTCTTCCGGGGCTACCGGGTCCAGACGCTCTTTCACAACGTCGCGCTCTACGGCCTGCTGGCGATCGGGGCGGCCGTGGTGATCATCTCGGGCGGGATCGACCTGTCCTCCGGATCGCTGGTGGCGCTCTCATCGGTGATCGGCGCCAAGCTATTGACCGACTGGCTGGTCCGCGGCGTCTCGAGCGGGGCGGAGCCATCGACGGTGATCGTGGTCGCGTCGATCGCGCTGGCGCTCGTGATGGGCCTGCTGATCGGCCTGTTTCACGCATTCCTGATAACGATGGTCCGGCTGCCGCCGTTCATCGCGACATTGGCCACGATGGCGGGCCTGCGCAGCCTGGCCAAGATCGCCGACGGCAACCACACGGTCACCGTGCGTTACTACGCATTCCGCGTTCTGGGCGACGATTACCGCGTCTCGCTGGGGATCTTCGTGGTGGTGGCGATGGTCTTCAGCATCCTGATGGGCAACACGGTGCTGGGCCGGCACATCTACGCGATGGGAGGCAACGAGACCGCCGCGCGGCTCAGCGGCGTGCGAACGCGCCGGCTCAAGTACTTTGTCTATGGTGTCTCGGGGCTGCTCTCGGCGATGGCCGGGATCCTCTTCGCCGGCAAGAACGGCCTGGGCGACCACACGCTGGGCATCTCTTATGAGCTGATCGCGATCACCGCGGCCGTCGTCGGCGGATGCAGCCTCTCGGGCGGGATTGGCTCGATCCGCGGGACCGTGCTGGGCCTGTTCCTGACCCAGATCGTCATTCAGGGAACCGGCCAGGTGGCGCCGCCCGGCATCGACAGCACGACGATCGAGGGCCTGGTGCTCGGTACCGTCGTGATCCTGGCGGTGGCCTTCAACCAGCTCGTGCGGGCGAATCGCGAATGAGCGAAGCGACCCAGCAAACCGATCCCCTGATCCCGCCGACCTTGCCGCAACCGGGACCTCGCCCTTCGAGCGGACGGTTCACCGTGCCGATTGAAACCGAGAAAACCAGGCCCCCTGCCCCGAACCCGAATCCCGGCCTGGGTCTGACTCCGAGTCCGGCTCCCGCGCCGATCCCGAGCTTCTGGCGGCGGCGGGCCGTGCGACGGATACTGCTGGGCTTCCTGGTGATCCAGGTGGTGATCGCCTACGGCGTCGCTGGCTACCGTTGGATCGGCTGGACCTTCGGCGACGCCTTCTTCCAGGTAATCATCCTGATCTCGGGCGTCGGGCTCGGTGCGGTCCGACCGTTGGAGGAGCCGTTCGAGCGGACGCATACGATCCTCGTGATCGCGCTGGGGATCAGTGCGGTCGCGTTCACCCTGGCCTCGCTGGTGCAGGCGCTCACCGAGAGCGAGCTGCTGGCGTACTTCGGGCGACAACGCAAGATGAGACAGATTGATTCGCTGTCGGGTCACACGATCGTCGCCGGCTACGGCCGGGTCGGCGCGCTGGTCTGTGAGGAGCTCGCCGCCGCCGAGCAGCCGTTTGTCGTGGTGGATCTCTCGCCGACTCACGCCGAGGAGATTGAAGGCCGCGGCTATTTCTGCGTCACGGGCGACGCCACCGAGGAAAAAGTGCTCGGCGAGGCCGGGATCGCCCGTGCCCGCGTGTTGATCTCGGCCATGCCCAACGACGCCGAGAACGTCTTC
>JAKAUH010001100.1 GCA_021818605.1 Planctomycetota bacterium | reverse complement strand
TCCGGTCTCCACGGGCCGGATCAGGTCGCTCGCTCCGATGAAATCGGACTAGCTGGTCCGAATCCGATCGGACCGGACCGGACCGGACCGAATCGGCCGGACCGGCCGGGCTCGGGGGACGATCATGTCGGCCGAAGATCCCGGCTCGATCACTCGATGGCTCAGCGACCTCAAGGCGGGACGGCCCGAGGCCGTCGATGCGATCTGGCGGCGGTATTATCACCGCGTGTTGGGCCTCGCCCGCCGCCGCCTTCGCCAGGCGCCGCCCCAGGCTGTCGCGGACGTTGAGGACGTCGCCCTGAGCGCCTTCAACGGCCTGGCCGCCGGCGCTCGAGCAGGTCGCTTCGAGCACATCGAGGACCGGGCCGACCTCTGGCATGTCCTGGCGGCGATCACCGTCCGGAAGGCCCTCCGCCGCGGCGAGTGGTACGACCGCTGGAAGCGCTCCGGCCGCCCGCCCCAGGACGATGGCGTCGGCAATGCCGCGAACAACCACCACGCCAGGACCGATCCGGCCGCCTCGTTTCCCAGTGACAGCCGGGAGGACGAGAACGAGTCCCTCGGGCAGGTCGCCAGCAAGGACCCGATCCCCGAGGTCGCAATCATGCTGCGGGAGCAGCTCGATCAGCTCCTCGCCCATCTCGACGACCCGGTCCTCCGCCAGGTCGCCGGGTGGCGGATGGAAGGACTCACCAACGCCGAGATCGCCCGCCGCCTCGGCTGCGCCCGCCGCACCGTCGAGCGCAAGGTCGAACTGATCCGCCTGACCTGGGAACACCTCGGCGCGGAGGACAGCCCCTGACCGGCTCTCAGAGCGTCGACGTGTAGCCCCCATCGACCGGCACCGCGATGCCGGTGACATAGTCGCTCGCCGCGCTGGAGAGCCAGATGGCCGTGCCGGCCATGTCCGCCGGCTTCGCCCATCGGCCCTGGGCAATCCGCGCCAGAACGCGCTCGTGCAGGCCCGGGACCTCCTCCCGGGCCTTTTCCGTCAGCTCGGTGTCGAACCAGCCCGGCAGGATGGCGTTCACCTGGATCCTGTCGGCCGCCCAGGCCAGCGCCAGACTCCTGGTCAACTGGACGATGCCCCCCTTGCTGGTGGCATACGCCGGCGCGAACCCGGCGCCGAAGATCGACGTCATGCTGCCGATGTTGATGATCTTCCCGCCCCCCTCGCGCTTCATCGACGGATAGACCGCCTTCGACATCAGGAACGCGCTGGTCAGGTTGGCGCTCATCACCTCGTTCCACTCGGGCAGGGTCATCTCGTGTGGCGGCTTGCGGATGTTGATCCCGGCGTTGTTGAAGAGAATGTCCGCGCGCCCGAGCTTCTGGAGCACCTCGGCGGCCGCCTCTTCGATCTGCTCGGGCACCGAGACGTCCGCGTGCACGGCGATCGCCTCGACGTTTGTCTCCACGCGGATCTTTTCGGCGGCGGCCTGGGATTTGGCGGTGTTCCGCCCCAGCACGGCGATCCTCGCACCCGCCTGCGCCAGTCCCAGCGCGATCCCGAGGCCGATCCCGCCGTTTCCGCCCGTCACGATCGCCACCTTGCCGCTCAGGTCGAACAGATTCACGTCCGCTCCTCCCTTTTCTCATCTTCGAGCCAGTCACTGGATCTTCGATCCCAAGCCTAACGGACCGTGTGGCCGCGGGCAACATGCCGGGATTCCGAGCCCGGGGGCAAACCGTGTTGCATCCGGGGAGCTACTTGGTACACGCGTTCCGGCAAAGTATCCTCGGAGCAGTCGTCCGAGAATCGAGACTCCCGGCGTCGGCGGCCGGGGTCGCGGCGAGCCCGGCCCACTCCCCCTGGGATGATAAGCGCGAGGCCCACTCCGATGAACGTCGCCAGCGAAACCACGACCGAGGCCGATCCGTCCGACCCGGCCTCCATTCGTCGGGCGAATGGCCGCGACGAGGCCTATGTCAAGGCCCTCAGCCTATTGAATATCCTCGACGCGATCGTGGTTTTCGCGCTCGTTATCCCTTACATTCCCTATGCGTTCATGCACTGGAAACGCCAGATCAACGCACCGTGGAGCGTCCGGCCTGAGCGGCTGGCCTACGACGTCATCGGCGCGATCGTGGTCGTCGTGACGCTGGCCGCCGGGCTGGGACTGCGACGATTCCGATCGTGGGCGATGCGTCTCGAGATCCTCTTCGCGGCCGGACTCCTGGTCATGCTGATCCTCGCCATCGTGGCTTCCTCGAGGGAGCTCGGGTTCGGCGAGATGGCTGGAATGGCCCTGGTGGTCGCGGCGTTGCTGACGCCATTCCTGAACGTCCCCGACCTGCGCAACTCGCCGGTCTTCAAGCCGGAGTATCGGCAGGTCATCGCCGCGACACGGAGGACAGTCCGGGTCCGGCCGAAGCTGCCCCGGGCCCTCAAGATTCTAACGGTCGTGCTGGGCGCGATCGGCGTCCTGTTGCTGGTCTATTCCGCCGAGGAATGAGGCGATTGTCCGTCGCACGACGGGCCGCGCGTCCACGGAGCCGTCGAGGAGGGTGGACTCGATCCTACTCCGCCAGCAACCGGGCCAGCGGCCGGGTCCTGTCGAGGCGCTCCAGCGCGATCTTGAGGATCACTGTCAGCGGGATCGCCAGGATCATCCCGACGATGCCCCAGGTCAGCTCCCAGAAGGCCAGCGCGAGCAGAACAACCAGGGGGCTGAGGCCGACCGCCTTGCCTGTCATCACCGGCTCGATCGCGTATTCGCCGACCAGGTGGATTGCCAGGAGTGCCGCGGCGAACAGGCCGGCCCGCACGGGAGACTCGAACTGGACCACGGCCGTCGCCACGGGCAGCGCGAAGGCGATGATGCCGCCAAGATACGGGATGAACCGCGCGAGGAACGTGAGCACCGCCCAAAGCACCGCACCCGGGACCCCGAAGGCCAGCATCAACAGGCCCGCCGGGATCGCCACGAGCAGGTTCACCTTGACCTTGACCGAGAGATACTCGATCACCGCCTCGTTGATCGAGCCCATCACTTCGAGGATCCGCGCGGCCCGGTCGGCCGGAAACGCGCGTCGGATCGCGCCTGGGAACCGATCGGCCTCGAGGACGATGAACACGACATAGAGCCCGACAAGCCCCGCCCACGCCACGAAGCCGGAGAAGACGCCGAACAGGTTCTGAAGGGACTGGCCCATCCGCTCCAGCGGGATGCGGACCGGGTCCGTGTGCCCGATCCGCTCCCGGACCGACTGGGGCAAGTACGTCTCGACGCGGTCGCGCAACTGCCCCGCCAGCCGCCCGGCGCGGGCCTCGTATTTTGGCACGTCCTTCCCGATGTCCCCGGCGTTGGCAAACGCCAGCCAGCCGATCAACAGGCTCACGAGACCGAGGCCCGATCCGATGATCAGGAGCGACAAACCCGGCCGCATGCCGCGCTTCAACCAGGCGTGCAACGGCCAGATGGCGTACACCAGCAGCACGGCGACCAGCACGGGCCGGAGGAACTCCCCAAGTGCCCGGAGCAGGTAAAACGCCGCCGCCGCGCCCACCAACCCGATCGTCAGCCGTCGCAGGAACTGCCCGTCACCTGAGGACGTCGACGAAAGCTCATCGCCCCGCCGCGGCCCGTCCGCCGCCCCGTCCTGGTGATCCACCGGAAACTCACGGTCCCTGATGGTTTTCATGCGAGTCATGAGTGCAAAGACCGCGCCCAACGGACCTGGACCTCGCACCGCAGGCGATCGACCTGGCCGGTGCTGGGTGGGATTCCCGACGCCATGCCGGCGGCGAGACTTGCGGAGACGAGCGGCAATTCCCGCTCGGTTTCGTCCGTCGGACGGAGAGGATGACGCCCGGCGGAAGGCCGGCAGGATGACGCTCTCAACCGTGCGTGTCTCATGCCGCCCTGGCCTCGACGGCGTCCAGTCGTCGGCCCACGTGGCCGGTGGGACAAACTGCGTTCCGATTACGAGGCGCTTCCTCGGATGGGGTCGTTATTCGGGCAACGCTTCGGTTAGAGCGCCTTGCGATTGGATCGCCCACGGAAAAAGGGGACAGGCACCCGGCCCTGATCGATTTGGAGGCGGTTTTCGTGGTCCGGGCAGGCCGGGAGCCAGTCCCCTTTTTCCTTCGCTGTACCTCATGCAAAGGTCAGGCGCTCTAGAATACCGAAGGAACTGCGCCCTACCTCGCAATCCTCGGAGGATGCGGCAGCGTTCCGGATCGAATCGTCCCGACTCAGCGCTGTCGCTCGGGAACCCAGACATGTTCACCATCGAGTTCGCCGAAATGGTGGTCGAGCATTTGCACGAGCTGCGTCCCTTCGATCGCAAGCGGGTCCTGGATCAGATCGACGAGCAACTTGCCCATCAGCCCACTCTGGAGAGTCGGAACAAGAAGAAACTCATTGGGCTGGTTCCCCCCTGGGAATATCACCCCGGCAAGGAAGATCCTCAAGTAGGTCAGGCTCTCAGCCTGACAATGAAGGCGTGTCAGGCTGAGAGCCTGACCTACTTTTCTGCCGGCGTAACATGTCGAGCCAGTCTGGGAGCTTCGCGTCGGTCAGCTCAGGGTGTTCGACGATGTGGATGAAACGGAATCGCGGGTGATCGTCCGCGTGGTCCGGCGAAAACCGCCTCACATGACGACCGAGGAGATCCTGTGAAAACGGTTCCCATCGAGGATGCGACACTCGACCGTTGCGTCGACGAGGCGCAGCGTGAGCGGGTGATCCTCACGCGCAATGGCCATCCCATCGCCCTGGTCGTGGGCGTCGATGGGCTGGATGAAGAGCAGATTCGCCTCGGCAGTAGCCCCGAATTCTGGGAGCTCATTGAGAAGAGCCGAGGGCAAAAGACCATCAGCCGCGACGAGCTCGAGCGGCGGTTGGCGCTCAACCCTTGAACTCGCCCCGGTACCAATCGGGCGACGCGGCTCCTGGGCCCGAGACGCCGTTGACGCGCCCGCGCGGTGGGGCTCGACGGACGGGCAGCGCACCTCACGCCCTTCGGGTCAGTGGCCCCAGTACCAGCGGACCTGTTCCCAGCGAGCAAGGCTCGCGAGCAGGACGAGGAGGAACAGGAGCGCGAGGTAGCCCAGGACAACCCGCGCCGCCAGACGCCCGCCGCGCTTGCCGAAGCGGACCCCGTCGATTGCCAGGCCGAGCGCGATGCCGAAGCCGATGGCACCGACGATGACCATATTCTCGGACGGATGGTCGACGCTGGGCAGGAGGTAGCTCCCGACGACAATCGCCAGGGCGAGATACCCCTCGACCGAGCCCCTGGTACGCCGGGCATCGGGAGCGTTGTGAGCGGCGGTCACCACGGGACGCCTCCTCCGGATGGGATGCCCTCATTCTACTGAGCATCAAGCCGGAACGCCACGATGGCTTCGGCGGCCGGACCGGCATGGCGTGCACAGCTCTGACGACCGCCCTCGCGATTACCTGGCGAGGAAAACAACGAGCGACCCCGCGAGCGCAAGGATGCCAGCCGCCAGCAGCCGGATCACGGTCAGGCTGAACACGACTCTGACCGGGAAGACCTGGGTCGTCTCGATGGCGGCCCACTTGGGGATGTCGGACCGGTCCCGCGCCAGGTCGATGCACAGGCCGAGGAAGTCGCGGCGGCTCCGATACCGCACGAGGGCCACGATATCCCACGC
>JAKAUH010000395.1 GCA_021818605.1 Planctomycetota bacterium | reverse complement strand
ACCGGGGCGGCGGAATTCTGGGCCGGGACGACATTCGCGCTGGTATCGGCGCTGGCCGGCCTGTCGGGCCTGGCGGCGATCGATGGACGGCGTCAGATCCGGCCGGCGTGCCTGGGAGCCGCGTTGCTCGGGGGCGGATACCTGCTGCTGGTCTTTGGACATGAGACCTGCTGGCCGTTGCCGACGGGCCAGCTTCTGCACTCGCTGCGCGTTCGATTTCCGGGGCTCGCCAGCCCGGCCGTCGCGTCCAGCGTGCGGATCCTCGAGGAGCTGGAGCGGCCGATCCCGATGGAGTTCCCGGACTGGACCCGCCTCGCCGATTTGTGCGAATACGTCGAGCGGGCGACCGGCGGCCCGGGGCGTCCGGGCATCCCGATTTATCTCGACCCGGACGGGCTGGCCGAGGCCGAGCAATCGCCGGATTCGGAGCTGTCAATTGACGTCCGGGGCTTGCCGCTGAAGGTGACGCTACGGGTCGCGTTGAAGCAACTCGGGCTCGACTTTGAGGTCAAGGACGGGTTGCTGCGGGTGATTTCGACGGACAGCCTTCGCGACGCCGATGATCCCTTCTACGGTTCCACAACGCTCATCGGCGATCACCTGATCCTGGACCGTGGAGCGCGACTCGCGCTGTCGTCCGACCTCAGGGATCCGTACCTGGTCGTGGGGCATTGCCTGCTGGCGATGGCGGCGGCCGGGCTGGGTGCCGCTGCGGGGCGGATCCTGGCCTGGGCTGGTGCGCCGCGGGGGTCGGAGCAGCCGGCGCCGTCGTAAAGCGGTCCGGATCTCGATAGCGGGCGCGGCGTCCTGATCCAGGCCCTCGTGCGCCCTGTGGGACCAGTCGCAGTAATACGCAGAAGAATGGGCGATTGCCGTCGCGGCGATCTTCTAAAAGTACGGCCGGAGGACGCTTGCGGAGCTCTCACATATAGTGGGAATAATGAGCTCTCTGGATTGGGGGCTCAATCTCCGCTGTTGAGCCCCAAGACGTCATTTTCCGAAGGGTCAACGTCTCATCGGACCTTTCGTCGTGCGCCTCGACGCCGGAAAGCCCGAGGTTGCGGATGTCGAGGATCGTGCGCGCCGTCGCGACATTTTTCAGGAGGTGTTCGTCCGCGAAGGGAATCGGACTCCGGCCATCCTCCAATTCTACATCATTTGAGGGTAGCACCGATGCGCACTCGTCGCAAGGTTGGGTTTCATCCTCGTCATGACATCCTGGAGGAGCGCTGCCTGCTGTCGCAGGCCGTGATCGACATCCAGAACAACAGTTCGCAGACCGTCCAGTTCGCCTTTGCCTGGAGCCCGAATGCGTCGGCGAGCGTCTACACCGAGTCGCCCGGGCAGAGCCAGCTCCTCACCACGACCGCCAGCAGCTCGCTCGATCCGATGGCTGCCTACTACATGAACCGGTCTCCGTACTCGCTGGTCGTCGTCTCACTCTCGCAGGGCTACGGGACCTGGAATGGGACCGGCACGCCGCCCGCGTCGGCCGCCACGAACTACGAGTTCCTCAATCACCAGCGGGGCGTCGAGCTGTACTTCGAGTCCTACCCGAGCCCGACTCCGACACCCACTCCGACTCCGACTCCGACTCCGACACCGACACCGACACCGACACCGACTCCGACACCCACCCCGACGCCCACTCCCACTCCGACCCCCACTCCCACGCCATCGCCGACACCGGCGCCGACACCGGCGCTGTCCGGGAACTGGTCGGGCTATGCGGCTGCGTCGAGCCTCACGAATCCGCAGGCCGGCTCGGTCACGGACGTCAGCGCCACCTGGACCGTGCCGACGGTCACAGGCTCGGGCTACTCCGCGGTCTGGGTGGGGATTGACGGCTACTTCGGCTCGTCGCAGACGGTCGAGCAGGTCGGCACCGCGCAGGACATCGTCAACGGCCAGACGACCTATTACGCCTGGTGGGAAATGTGGTCGAGCGGCGCCAACATGCCGGAGCAGCAGATCACCAGCATGACGGTCCAGCCGGGCGACTCGATCAGCGCGTCGGTCCAGTACATCACGTCGGGCCCAAGCGCGGGCGACTTCGCCCTGGCGATCATCGACAACAGCCATCCGAACGACCAGGCCGGCGGGTACGTCAACCCGAGCCAGTACCAGTCTCCGCTGCCTACGGAAACGTCCGCGGAGTGGATCGTCGAGGCGCCGGCGTCGGGCGGTGGGATCTTGCCGCTGGCGAACTTCACGCCGGTCACGTTCACGGGCGCCCAGGCCACGATCAACGGCGTCACCGGGCCGATCAACGACTCGAGCTGGCAGTCCCAGGCGATCGAAATCGCCAACAACAGCGGGACGCTGCTGGATACGACCTCGACGCTCCAGAACGGCGGGTCGCAGTTCGTCGTGACCTATGGCTCGGGGTCGGGCGGCTCGGCCGCGTCGGGCAACCAGTCGGGCGCCGGGATGGTCGCGCTGCCCCTCGGCGGTTTCCAGGTGTTCTCGTCCACGACCGTGATCACCCAGACGCCGCAGGTCATCGCGCTGGGGATCGTTCCGGTCACGACAACCAGGCACGCCGGCTCCGGCTCCGGCTCGTTTGGCTCGTCAAGCGGGAGCTGATGAGAAACGGTATCATCCATCCCGCGCACCGCTGCCGGCATTCGACGGATCGGACCGCCGGCGGCGGCTCTCGAGGGGCGATGCGCCGGCGTCTCGTCCCAATCAGGGAAGGATCAACGGAACGTACCGGCGGAGCTCCTCGCAGAGCAAATCGGCGAGCCGGGCCGACTCGGGGAAGACGTCATCGGGGCTGGCACTCAGAGCCATCGCCATGGCCTCCTGGCCGAGGTTGACCCGCAACAGTCCGAACGGGACGATGCGAAGCCGACGGAGCCTCGTATCGAGCGCCTGGCGGAGCATCGCGTCGTCGCCGGGCGCGATCGGTTCGGGGGTCAGGACGATTGCCGTGAGGCCGATGATCAGTCCGTGCCGCGGCGAAAACCGGCCGTTCACGGCCATGGCGAGACGCGTCAGCAGGCGGTGGTAGCCGGCCGCACTGCCTTCCACGTCGACCGGCTGACGGACGATGGCCGTCACGCCCAGTGCGCGGCCCAGGATCGGGACGCGGCCGATCCGTGCGCGCCGGGCATAATACACCAGAACATCCAGCGGCGGCGAGGAAAACGACTCGCCGGCCTCGCGCGCCGCGCCCAGCTCGCGGAGGACCGGCTCGATCCGGTCGATGAACTGGTCCTCGATCATGGGCGGAACGACCTCGATTCCCCGTGAGTTTTCGCCGTCGCCGCGATAAGCTGGCGGTCGGAAGGAGGACCGCCATGGACGAGCCCACGGCCGGGGCGAAGCCGGCATCGGCGTCGAGGGTCGGCCTCGCGATCATCACCGAGCCCGGACAGGCCAACTCGTTCGGCACGATTCACGGGGGCGTCCTGCTCCGCCTGGCCGACGAATGCGGCGCCGTCAGTGCGATGCGGCACGCCGGGCCCGGCCAGGTCACCACGGCCGCGATCGATTCGATGATGTTCCTGGGGCCGGTGTACGTCGGCGAGCGGGTCGAGATCGTCGCCGAGGTGTCGTGGGTCGGCCGGACCTCGATCGAGACCCGGATCGACATTTACGCCGAGCCCTACGACCGTCCCGAGCGGCGGCACGTCGCGATCGGCTACGCGGTTTATGTGGCGCTCGAGGAAACCGCCCGGCGCCCGCGGCCGGTGCCGCCCCTTCGGGTCGAGACCGAGGCCGATCGAGTCCGGCTGGAGGAGGGCAACGCCCGACAGACCCAGCGGCTGGCGCGCCGGGCGGCGCGGGGGAAGATGCCGTCCGATCACTCGTAGGCGACGACCCGGCGAGAAGCGGGCGAGGCCGCAACGGCATTCTGGCCCCGAACCCCGGAATGAACCACGAAAAACGACACTTCTCGCGGAACACCATCTGGAGAGAGTCCGGCGTTTCCGCATCGATCCTCGCCCCTTCGAGGCGATTCGTGGTGGCGTCCAGCGAGGAGTCTCCGAAAAACACGAAATCGCACGAAAAAAGAGCATGGCCTGAGAATTCCGCCAGGCGACGGCCCGGTCGCCATTCCTTTTCGTGGGATTTCGTGTTTTTCGTGGTTCCCTCTTCGATGTACGGCCGCCGATGCAGGTCGATGGCGCCTCAGGCGCCCGGCTTCGACTCGGCCGGTGCCGACGAGACCGCCGACGGCGCCCCGGGCAGCTCGAACCTGGGCACGGAGGACGAGTCGGTGTAGGTCGAGGTCGAGGTCGCCTCGCCGGCCGGGCGGTCGTCGGAGTAGCGCGACGAGCCATGGTTCGGGAACGAACGGCTGTTCGACGACGAGGCGAAGTCGTCGCCGACGCCGTTGAGACCCTTCTTGAACTCGACGATGCCGCGGCCGAGCGAACGGCCGACCTCGGGGAGCCGCTTGCCGAACAGCAGCACCCCCAGACCCATGATCAGCATCATCTCCATCGGACCCAGGCTACCAAACATCGCATTTTGCTCCGGTTCAGGTCACGATATCAGGAGGTCTCGCGCCAGCGGCCGAAGAACCCCAGAGAAGGCCCAACTGCCCGCCGGCGACCAGCAGGAGTAACAACAGGTCGATCGGTCTGATCATCGTGGCGGCCTCCATCGAAATGGAAGGCGGGCCGCGTCAGGCGTCAGGCGTGGGGGCTGGTCGACTCCTGCTTCTTCTCGGACGACACCTGGCGATCGATGTCATCCTCGATCCCGGATACGCCCTTCTTGAACTCGGTGACGCTCTTGCCCAGCGAGCGCATCACGCTGGGGAGGCGGTTGCCGAAGAACAGCAGGCAGACGCCCGCGACGACGACCATCTCCACCGGGCCAAGACTGGGGAGGAAAGCGAGCGGCATCATGGGCGGTCTCCTTGCGTGAGAACGAACCGGGGATCGGGGACGAACGCGCGTGTTTCGGGAAGTCATGACGAATCGTGCATTGACGCCGGGCTCAATGGCCCACGGTGGTGCCCGCGCCGTGGAGGATCAGCATGCGGGTGACGATCGCGGTCGCGACGGCGGTGGCGGCCAGGATGGTGAGGAACCAGAACAGCCGATTCCCCTCGAGCTGGAACAGTCCCGGCCGTCGGGTGCTGGTCTCGTCCGGGACGGGAGGCGAGAAGGCCGCACCGGCTCCAGCCCCCGCACCCACTCCCACGGCAGGCCGGGCCGACGACGGGCCGGCGCTCGGGTTCGGACCGGTACGGACCGGCTTGCGACGGACGGGCGCGATCCACGGCCAGATCGTCTGGAATCGCTGGCTGCGGAGGACGCTCGTGCGGCCATAGAGCACCAGGACCACCGTCGCCACCATCGCCAGCTCGCGCAAGCCCAGCATGCCCAGCCCTCGTTCGGATTCCGCTGCCGCCGTCGCCCGGACGGGACGGATACCCCCGTGATTGTACGAGATTCCACCCCCCGGCGACGAGAGGGCCGTCGACCGGCCAGGCGGTCCGGCGTGCCGGGCGCAGGCTTTGATGATCCCAGGATTGAGACCGTCTCGCGGACGGAGCCTCGCGGAATGAGAGCACGGCGGGAGTCGCTCGAGGGGAGGCTGGGCCGACAGATCGGCACCAACCCGGGGCCATGGCGTCTCGACAGGGACGACGCGGGGCGGGATATCTGTGATTTATCG
>JAKAUH010000149.1 GCA_021818605.1 Planctomycetota bacterium | reverse complement strand
GGGGTGGGAACACCAGAAAGCTCAGGATGAATTCGGAGGCCAGGAGCACGGCGAGGAGATAGACGACCCGCGTCGCGATTGCCGACCACGAGGCGAGCTGGGTGGCGCGAGCGACGCCGGTCAATCGCAGCGCTCGTGAGAGCAGACCGGCCTCGTGGCCGACGCGGACGAGCAAAAGCGCGTCGCGCGAGACGACGCGCCTGGGCCGCTCGAGGGCGTCGGGCAGCGGCGCGCCGAGCTCGAGCTGGGTGGCAAGGTTCGCCACGCGACGGCGCGACAGGCCGCCGAACTGGTCGGCGAACGCCGAGACGGCCGGGCCCAGCGGCATGCCGTGCTCGGCGGCGATGCCGAGGATCGCAAGCAGGGCGTCCTGCCGGGTCAGCCGCAACCGCGCCGCGACGAATCCTGATGTGATGAGCGCCCCGAACGCCGCGATGATCAGGATGACGACCAGCAAGAGGCCGAGCGTGACCCCCATCCAGCAGGCGATCGCCACGGCCACGATCAAGAGCATCATGTGGCTCAGCCGCCATCCTGCACCGCCGACCCCGGTGGGAAGGTCGCGATCGAGCTTCCGAGACACGGGGCCCGGCGATGGCAGATTTGCACCATCGGCGGGAGTCGAAGTGGCGGTCGGTTGGTCCTCGCCCCCGGCCCCCGCGGCGGAGGAATCGTCGCTGCTCCACAAGGTTTCGGGGTCCGATGCTCGGTTCACGCGGCTCTCCAGGGCTGGGCGGGTCGACCAGGTGTCAACGCGGGCGGGCCGGGGCGCTTACCACAACTGGGGGAACCGGAGGACTTGGAGGAGCGGATACGCCAGTCCGAACACGATCAGGCCGGCTCCGATGGCGATCATGAAGAAGCAGGCGATCGTGACGACAGTCGCGACGAACGCGGCGTGCGTCGAGGCCCGCGCCGCGAACAGCTCGCCGGCCATGTGGAGCACCTGGGGCAACGCGCCCCGGTCCTCGCCCCAGCGGAGCAATCGGCCCAGGCCGCGGGGCAGCTCGCGGCGGCGGGCCGCCGCGGCGCCAAGATCCTGACCACCCTCGACGCCCTCGGCCATGCCCCGCGCGACGCTCGCCAGCCGGTCGTGCTGCACGCCTTCACCTGCCAGTCGCAGCGCCTCGGGCAGCGGCAGGTGGTGGTCGATCAGGATCGCCAGCAGATGGCAGAACTCGGCCAGGGCCGTCCATCGCCAGACGCCGCCGACCAGCGGGATTCCGCTCGCCATGCCCCGCGCCGTGGCGGGCGGCAGCAGCCAGCGCGCCGCCAGTCCAGCGGCCGTGAATGCCAGGGCGATGGACGCCAGGCCCGGCCAGAGCGGTGCCGTCGCCGCGGCGAACTGGATGATCGCCAGGCTGGTCGGCGCCATCGGGATCTTGAAGTCGCGGAAAAGCGACTGGAACTGCGGCAGCACGAACACCCCGGCGAACGCGAATACCGCCAGGGTGAGGATCAGCGTGACGACCGGATACGCGAGCTTGAGCCAGAGCCGTCGCCTCAGCTCGACACCGACCGGGGCGAATCCGGCGAACTCGCCCAGGACCTCGCCCAGCCGCCCGCTGCGAATCCCGGCCAGCATCAGGCCGCGGAGGTGCGGCGGAATCCGGTCCTCCTGGCTCTGAACGGCCTCGGGCAGTGCACGGCCCGCCTCGAGGTCGCGCGCCAGCTCGCGCAGCGAGCGCCTGAGCCGGCCGCGCGGCAGCTCCTCGGCCAGCGCCGACAGGCTGGGCGCCATCGGCAACCCGGCGCGGGCCAGTCCGGCGATCTGCGCCGAGAGCTCCAGCGCCTCGGGGCCGCTCAGGCCCCCGCCGGGCCGCTCGTCGTCGGTTCGCCACTCGTTCATATCCAGGATCCTGCGGGTCGGGAAGGTCCAGGTCCGGTCCGTCCGGGCCGGTCAGCCGGCGGTCAGGCCGCCCATGATCTCGAGCAAGGGCACGAACAGCGAGAGGCTGTAAAACGCCGCGGCGCCCGCGCCGACGACCAGGGTCAGAACCATCGGCAGGAACAGCGCGATCTGGTCGGCGCGGTGTCGCGCCCGCCTGCGGTAGAGCCCGGCGATGTGCCGCAGCGAATCCGCCAGCGAGCCCTGCGACGGGGCGCTCGCGAGCGTCCAGCGCAGCATCGGCGGGAACGCGCGGGGACCGGCGGTGTCCACCGCCGCCGCGGCGGGCTCGCCCCGCGACACGGCCTCGGCCGCCCGGTGCGCGCCATCGACAAGACGGGCCCCTCCGGCCGCATCGGCCGCCAGCACGATCGCCGAGGGATACGGCACCTGGTGCTCCAGCAGCAGCGCGAGCAATTCGGCGAAGCTCGCGGCCTCGTAATCGGCCAGCAGCGAGCCCATCCAGGGAAACAGCCGCAGGCCGCCCCAGATGCCGCCCCGCACGCCCAGCGCGGTCCCCGACCGGATCCAGAAAACCCCAAGCGTGACGATCACGATCGGGCCGATCGGCCACCAGAACGGCACGGTCGCGCCCAGTCGCTCCAGCCACCGCAAGGGCCAGCTTGTCGCCAGACCCAGAGACTCGAAAGCCGCCACGAACCGCGGCACCACCAACCCGATCAAGCCGACAAACAGGAAGTACGCCATCGCCGCGACCAGGCCCGGATACCACAGCGCCAGACCGATCGAGGCCCGAGTCTCGGATAGCCCGCGGACGTACCGAGCCATCCCCTCCAGCGCCACCGGAAGCTGCCCGGCCCGCGCCCCCGCCTCGACGACCGCCCGGTACAAAGGCGGGATCGCTCGTGACTCGGCTTCAAGCGCCTGCTCGAGGCTCTCGCCCCGATTCAACCGCCGTCCGAGGATCCCCGCGATCCGGCCCAGCCGGCCGCGCACGGCGCGACTCGCCTCGAGCAACCCACGATCGAGCGGCACGCCGGCCCGCACCAGGGCGGCGATCTCCTCGTTGATCGCCAGCAACTGGTCGAGCGTGATCGGCCCCGTCGGCCTCGCGTCCCGCGCCCCGTCGGCCATCGTGTGACTGCCCCCCGCCTGTCTCTGACAATTGTGACAGGCTACATGACAGCACAGGCGGCGGGGGCTGTCAAGGGGGATCGAGCGTGGGTTGATCGGCGGGTGCCGGCGGCGTACCGAGGCCGAGCGAGCGGCGGATCTCGGCCGGCGAGGTGAGGCCTGCCTCAACCGCGAGGATCGCTCGACGCCAGCGGTGGATCATGCCCGACTCCGACGCGATCGACTCGAGCCGGTGGACGTCGGCGCGGTCGAGGATGGCGCGGCCGATGGCCTCCGAATCCGCGGGAAGCATCTCGGCCATTGGGATGCGGCCCGAGTAGCCGGTGTGGCGGCATTCGTCGCAGCCGCGGGGGAGTCTCGCGTGGGTGAGAGGCAGGCCCAGCAGGTCCTCGGCGCGGGAGGATGGCTCGGCGCACGCGGGGCAGAGCCGCCGGACCAATCGGAGGGCGATCACGGCGCGCAGGCCGCTGCGGACAGCGTAGGGTTCGATCCCCATGTCGAGCAGCCGGCCGATCACCTCGCAGGCGCCGCCGGCGTGAAACGTGGTGAGCGTGAGATGGCCCGTCAGCGCGGCCTGGAGCGCGATCTCGGCGGTCGTGCGGTCGCGCACCTCGCCGATGGCGAGGACCTCGGGATCCTGGCGGAGCAGCGATTTCAGGCCGGTTTCGAGGGTGAGTCCGACGGCCAGGTTGACCTGCGACTGAGCGACGCCCGGGACGATCGCCTCGACGGGGTCTTCCAGCGTCGCGAGGCTGCGCTCGCCCGGCCGGCGCGCGGCCAGCTCGCGGAGGCAGGCATAGAGCGTCGTGGTCTTGCCGCTTCCCGCCGGGCCGGCCACGACGATCGCGCCGGACGTCTCCTCGAGCGCCGCCGAGAGGCCGTCGGCGACGTCGAGCGGCAGACCGAGGTCGGCCAGGCGGAGGAATCGCCCGGGGGCCATGAACAGCCGGACGACGGCCTTCTCGCCGAGGACAGTGGGAAACGTCGACAGCCGCATCTCGGTCTCGCCCCGTGCGCCGCGAATCCGGCCTTCCTGCGGGACATCGGTGCGATAGGTGAGCAGCTCGGCCATCACCTTGAGCCGGGCGATCACGTTGGGCGCGGGGCACGCGGGGATCCTGGCGACCGGCTGGAGCACGCCATCGACCCGCCAGCGGACTTCCAGGCCGTCGGCCGACGGCTGCCAGTGCACATCGCTGGCGCCAATCTCCTTCGCGGCGGCCAGCACGCGGTCGACGGCGTCGGTCGCATACCGCCCCCCAGCCGGGTCAAGCTGAGCCAGGGCGTCATTGAGAGCATCAACAGGCATCGATGGTGGGAGCCGTTGGGTCAATGGGAAGTTCCATCCGAACCACCACGATCAGATTCTGACGTACCTTCGGATCACCAGCATCCACCATCGGCACTTCTTGAGATCCAGCGTTCCTCTGCTCAGGGACGGCATCGAGCGCCAGTCGCTCTGCCTTCATGACTTGCTCCCCTTCTCTAACGCCGCGGCGGCTTCCTTGCGCTGGTTGATGGCCGGGCGGGCGTCGATCTTCCAGTGGCCGTCAAATCGCTGGGCGCGGATGGGCTCGGGCGCGCCCTCGGGGAGCAATAACGCCCGGTTTTCGCCGACGTCGTCCGGCTTCACGGCGACGACCTCGCCCTCCGGCCCGCGGATGCGGTCGCCCGGCTTGAGCCGCCGGATCTTCATCTTTCGGGCGAGCCCGCGTATCCGGGCGACGACGTCTTCCGGCGCTGGTTCACCGCGAGTCAGCCAGTCGAGTTCGGGGTTCGGCAGCGTGATTCCTCTCAGTGCCGCCTCGTCGTGGGCGACGGCCGCGACCATGAACGTCCGCAACGCCTCCTCGGGCGTGCCGTCTGGTGACGCCGGCTTCTCCGCGCCGGCACCCTTGCCGGCTCCGCGCGCCATGGCGCCACTTCGACCGGGCAGGGGCGAGAGGAAGGTCAACGATTCGATGAACCGATCCGCTTCACGCGGTAGCGGCTGGTTGGGCAACGTCGTCACGCTGACGAGGTAATACGACGATCCCCGGATGAAATGCCGCGCCAGGTGGTTGATCATCCCGTTCGCCCGGGGCGATGGCGTCTGATACTCGAAATGCTGGCCGAACACGTCGCCGACGGTAACATTATTCTCGCGGAGGAGCAGCGACTGGCCCTGAAGGTAGCTCTGCTTCTGCCGGGTCAGCCGCTCTTCGACCGCATTCCCTGGAAACGGGCGCGGATACCGGAATTCCTGGAGCAGGTAAGCGCAGCCGCCGGCGCGGGCCAGGTAGGTCTTCACTTCCAGGCTCCCCACGCCGCCGGGCCTCACCTGCGTGCTCTCCTGCGGCCGGGTGGGGAACTCAATGCGGTAAGTCCCGTCGCGCGAGGTGAACGTCGTCCAGCCCGAGGCTTTCGCCTTCGGTTGCGACTTCGCCCTCGGCTGCGCGGGCGCCTGTCCCTGCCAGGCCAGACCCAGACTCAGGGCCAGGCCGACGATTGTGACCGGTATGGTCGCCACGGCGCTCGTTCCTCTCGGCTTCGATTCCAGGGCAGAATGTCCCCTGATTGAGTGCGTACCATACCTGTCGCATCGCGTGCAAGCCGACCCGGCGCGGACCAGGCCGATTTCCGCGTCCCCAGACGGCGTTAGACTCCGTCGCCGG
>JAKAUH010000782.1 GCA_021818605.1 Planctomycetota bacterium | reverse complement strand
CCCCGCCACCGATCGGGACGAAGTCCGTTGTTGAAGAGGCAGGCGGTTCGGTCCGCCGACCTGCGGACCCGACGACCTGACACCGACGCCGGCAACTGGAGTAGGTCAGGCTCTCAGCCTGACCCGGCCGGTCCGGCCCGGCCCGAACCGCGTCAGCCTGAGAGGCTGAACTACGTCGGACGGAGCCGACTCCGACAACCTGACACCGATCGACGAACGCTGTACTACGTGAAGACGCCGGTCCGGTCCGAAGTAGGTCAGGCTTTCCAGCCTGACTCCGATCCGGCCCGGTCCGGACTGAAACGGATCCGGCGGAGTCAGGCTGGAAAGCCTGAGCTACGACAGTCGGATCGGATCGGATCGGGTCGGATCGGGTCGGATCGGATCGGGGACGCCGGCGACACCTCCGGATCCCGAGCGGAGGCGGCCGTGAGGCCCGCGACGACGGGCCAACAGGCCGGTCTGCCGTTCCCGTTCCCGTTCCCGTTCCCGTTTCCGTTCCCGTTTCCGTTCCCGTCTCCGTTCCCGTTCCCGTTCCCGTCTCCGTTCTCCGGGGATTCCGCGCGTCGGACAGGTGCCGGACATCCGTACTACCCATGTCCGACCATCGCGAACCCCCTGATCTTCAGGCCCTCCGACACGCAAGGCGAGCGGTCGGTGAAGATTCACCCGCCCCTCCCCACCGTATCGGGTACAAGATCTTCCGCCGATCGCCTAACGCGGCACGGCCGCAGCCCGGGGCATCCCGACCAGATTTCACGCAGAGTCGCAGAGAGAGCAGAGACGCAGAGAAGACCGGAAAATGCAGCCATGCGGCTCGTCGAGCGCCAATCCCGTCGCCGACCCGGCTCGAACGATCGAATCAAGCTCGACCAGCAGCTCTTCTCTCTGCGTCTCTGCTTTCTCTGCGTCTCTGCGTGAAACTCTTCCTCCACCAGATGCGCGCACGGCGCAGGGATCCTACGGTATAAGATTCTAAACACGTACATAGCACTCGCCTGATCTGTTCGGCCATCCAGGACCGATTCTCCAGTCCGGTTTCCCTGCGACAGACTCCCTTTTCTACGCTTTTTCACATCCTCTGACCTCTCCTTCGCTCCGCTCACGACCCGGTGCCCCGGCCCGTCCCACCGGCTTCTGTTGGGGCCTTTCGTCCAGCGGTTCGCGGGAATTCGGACCCCTCGACCGGTCGCGTCGGGGCGGCCTGGAAAAAGTCGTGTCGCGCGGCGCCGATCTGGAAAGTAGGGAGCGCTGCCGCGTCACATGGCGTCGTGTCGCGGCGGGCGAGCCGGCCGCGGGGCGGTCGCGGGGCGCGCCGGGACACGGCCGCGACCTCGCGAGGGGGAGGACATCATGGCGAAGCATCAGGGCTGGGCGAGTTGGGCGGGCTGGGCGATCGGGGCGAGGCGGGGCCGGCGAGCGCGGCCGGGCCGGCACCGGCTGCGGCCGGCCGTGCTGGCGCTGGAGGGCCGGCGACTGCTGGCGACGTTCACCGTCACCAGCACGGGCGACGGGACGACCGGCTCGGGCGATTCAGGCACGCTGCCGTACTGCATCGCCCAGGCCAATTCCAACAACCAGGCCAACACGATCGTGTTCGACGCGCAGGACTTCGGCTCGCACCAGACGATCGACCTCGGCGGCAGTCTACTGCGGCTTTCCGACACGGGTGGGACGCAGACGATCACCGGTCCGGCGGCGGGTGTCACGATCGATGGCGAGGGCCTGAACAACGTGTTCCAGATCGACTCCGAGGTGACGGCCTCGCTTTCGGGCCTGACCATCACCGGGGGGAGTTCGAGTGGCGGCGGGGGTGGCATTTTGAGCTATGGCACGCTCACGCTCTCGGGCTGCACGATCAGCGGCAATTCCGCGGACGGAGCAGGCACCGGCGGTGGCGGCGGTGGGTTCAACCTGGGCACGCTCACGCTCCAGGGCTGCACGATCAGCGGCAATTACGTGGGCTCGTATGGCGGGGGCCTGGACAATCGCGGGACGGCGACGCTCACGGACTGCACGATCAGCGGCAATTCCGCGGTCCTGGGCGGCGGCATGACCAACATCGGGACGGCGACGCTCACGGACTGCACGATCAGCGGCAATTCCGCGGCCAAGGGGGGTGGCCTGTTCAACTACGGGACGGGGACGCTCCACGGCTGCACGATCAGCGGGAACTTTGCCACATTCGGCGCCGGCCTGGACAACGGCGGCATTTACAGTACAGCCTCGATAGGGCTCCAGGACTGCACGATCAGCGCCAACACCGCGTCATCCCACGGCGGCGGCCTGCTCAACGACAAGACGGCCACGCTCCAGGACTGCACGATCAGCGGCAATTCCGCGGGCAGCGACGGCGGGGTGTACGATTACGCGGGGTTAATCAACTCCACTTACTACGTCGCCGACACGACCCTGACCGGCACGATCGTCGCCGGCAACACGGCGGGCGGAGCCGCCAGCGACATCGGCGGGGCCGGCGCCGCGTCGCATGTCAGCGGCTCGAATAACCTGATCGGCACCGGCGGCTCGGGCGGGCTTGGCTCCGGCGACAACCTGCTCGGCGTTGCCGACCCGCTCCTCGGCGCCCTGGCGAACAACGGCGGGCCGACCCAGACCATGGCGCTGCTCCCTGGCAGCCCGGCCATCGGCGCGGGCGTCGCCGTGTCGGGCATCACCACCGATCAGCGCGGCGTCAAGCGGCCCGACTCGGCTCCCGACATCGGCGCCTTTCAGGACCAGGGGTTCACCGTCGCCGTTTCCTCGGGCAACGATCAGAGCACGACCGTCGGCCAGGCGTTCGCCGATGACCTGGTCGTGAGCGTCTCCAGCCCGTACGGCGACCCGGTGGCCGGCGGCGTGGTCACCTTCGCGCCCCCGGGCAGTGGGGCCTCGGCGTTCCTCGGCTCGCCGACGGCGACGATCGGCAGCGACGGCACGGCGAGCACCGGCGCCACGGCCGACGAGGTCCAGGGCACGTACACCGTCACGGCCTCCACCGCCGGGGCCACCGCGGCGGCCGGCTTCACGCTGACCAACACCGGGGTGCTGACGACCTTCTCGAGACTCGCGGCCCCGACGATCGTCTACGGCACGGCCAACGTCACGCTCGGCGGCACCATCCTGGCCGGCTCAGCGTGGCCGCCCGGCAGCGTGGCGATCACGCTCGACGGCGTCACGCAGGACGCCACGATCGGCCTGGGCGGCCGCTTCTCGTCGGTCTTCGCCACGGCCGGCCTGGGCGTGGCGGGCTCGCCGTACACCATCACCTACGCGTACGCGGCGCGGGGCAAATACACGGCGGATACCGATACCGCCCACGCGCTGACGGTGACGCGGGCCACGCCGGCGGTGGTCGTAAGCGACGCCGGTGGGCTGGCCAACGGCCAGCCGTTCCCGGCGACGGCGACGGTGACGGGCGTCAGCGGCGTCGCGGCGACGAGCCTGGAGGGCGTGACGCCGTCGCTGACGTATTATTCCGGCGCCACGGCGAGCGGCACACCGCTGGCCGGTGCCCCGTCGGCGCCGGGCGAGTACACCGTCCTGGCGTCGTTCGCCGGCAGCGCCGACTACGGTGCGGCGAGTGCCACGGCGACGTTCTCGATCACGCGGGCGGCGATCGGCGGGCTGTGGCTGGGTTGGGGAAGCGGCCGCATGGCGACGCTGGTGCTGCCGGCCTCGGCGGGTGGAGCGATCCTGCCGGCCGGCCGGCACACGGATGTCCCGTGGCTGGGGATCGACACGATCGCCGTGACGCTCTCGGCCGGGGCACCACTAACGGCCGGTGACGTGACGATCACCAGTGCCGTCGGGGCCAAATACGGCCCGGTGACGGTCCTCGGATCGGGGAGCAGCTACACGATCACACTGGCGCACCCGATCGAGTCGGCGGACCGGGTGGGCATCGCGATCGGCGGGGCGGCGATCGCCTCATTCAGCGGGGTGCTGCCGGTGTTGCCGGGCGATGTGAACGACGACGGGACGGTCAACGCGCAGGACCTGGTGGACGTGGAACAGCAGTGGCTCGGGGTGGTGACGGCCAGCATGTTCGGCGACATCACGGGGGACGGCAAGGTGACGTCGGCCGACTACCTGGCGGTGCGGCAACGGATCGGCACCACGCTGCCTGCTGCCTCGTGAGCCGTGGTTCACACCCGAGTGCAAATCCGGGCGCATCGCAGTGGATCGAATTGAATTGACAGGAATGAAGGTTTCCCGCAACTCCATCGAGGGCAACAACCGATGATCACCGCAATCGCGACGACTGTACTTCATCTGGACGATTCCGCCGGACTTCCTCGCAGGCCGAGGACGCGTTCGACCTGGCTTCGGGTGTTCGGGGTCATGGCCGCGGCCCTGATGCTCAGCGTCGTGACGCTCCCTCGCGAGTGCCGAGCGGACCTGGTGATCTCGGCCCCCGACATCACGGGCGCGCCGGGCTCCTCCGGCGAGTTCCTGGTCCTGCTCACCGACACGGACCCCACCGGCAGTACACCGTACAACGTGGCGGGCGATACGTTCGCGATGGTAATCGGTGACAACAGTGTACCGATTTTTTTCACAAACATCGCGATTCCGTCAACAGGTTCAACACCCTACATTTACTCAGTATCCACGGCGGATAAACTTGGAATTCCGCTCTATACCGAGACGACCAAC
The DNA here is from genome assembly GCA_021818605.1 of Planctomycetota bacterium. Taxonomy (GTDB): domain Bacteria; phylum Planctomycetota; class Planctomycetia; order Isosphaerales; family Isosphaeraceae; genus JAKAUH01. The sequence continues at coordinate 983 of JAKAUH010000782.1, read as the reverse complement.
CCCTTTCCCGGGACCAACTTCACGGCCGCGGATAGCGGGTACTCCGTTACGGGAGGTTATCCGGGCTACACGACCGTGAGCCCCGGCGACGTGTACGCCCTCGGTCTCCTCTCGTACTCCATCAACGCGAACCTGTCACCTGAAGGCCATCCTATCCCGATTCATTTTCGCAGCACTGGTACATCGCTGTCCAACAGCAGCGGCGGCGCGATCCGCTTCAGTACGACGGACGGCTCGATCACCATCACAGCGGCAGCGGTGCCCGAGCCGTCGTCGAAGATCCTGGTGATGACGACCGTCGGAATCCTCGCGCTGGCACAGCTCTGTCGTCGGTGGGTGTTCCGTGCGGGTCAAGCGGCCTGAGCGCGGCTGTGGGCCGGGCAGACCCAACGGAGGAACTTTGGGCATGGGTCGCCTGATCCCATGCCAGGCCAGGATCGAGGGTCTTCCGCGCTCCCCCGGGCAGTGGTTGCGCGGGAGACCTGCGGTCTGGCCTATCGGCGGGGTCGGAGACCCTCGCCGAACAGGGTCCGGCTCGGTTTTCACTCGCTACTTGCCACCCGCCAGGTCCGCTCCGGATTCCCGGTCGTCGGCGCGACTCAGGGTGAATCGGCCGCGAGCTGGTCTGCCAACTCCTGCAACTGCCTGCGCTCGTCCTCGGTGAACCGGATGTACTGGGTGTTGGTGCCCTCGCCATCGACCCGGATGAAGGAATAGACGATGCGGATCCGGCGCTCGCCGCGGATCGGCACGCCCGGCTCGGCAAGCAGCCGGTCGACGAACTCGCGGAGGCTGCCGATGCGACGATCACCGACCATCCAGAAGACGTCCCCCTCGGCGATCTCGCCGATCTTCAGGCGACTGGCGTTTGTCCCCGGATCGAGGATGAACGCCCCGCGATCATTCCAGAGGTCGTAGGCGGATTTCAGCTCCGGCGTCACGTCGGCGAGCTTCATGCCGAGCACCGAGTACGTCTTGACTCC
>JAKAUH010000668.1 GCA_021818605.1 Planctomycetota bacterium | reverse complement strand
GACCGGCAGAGCGGCGTGCTGGGAAACAGTATCGCTAACGACGCCCGCCGTGACCTGACAAATGTGCGGATCTACTCGGGCCGGCTCAAGTCGGGCACGCGGGTGTACAACCCGGGCAAGGACAGGAAGGAGATCTGCTCACGCCTCTATCACATCCGCGCCGATGACCGCGAGCAGATCCCGGAGGCCCCGGCCGGCGACATCGTCGGGGTGGTCGGGCTGAAGGAGTCGGTGACCGGCGATACGCTCTGCGACGCCCAGCACCCGATTCTGCTCGAGCGGATCGAGTTCCCCGAGACGGTGATCAGCATGTCGATCGAGCCGGTCAGCTCGGCGGACAAGGGGAAGCTGGCCGAGACGTTGAACTCGCTGGCGCGCGAGGACCCGACGTTCTCGTTCCGGGTGAATGAGGAGACCGGTCAGACGCTCATCTCGGGGATGGGCGAGCTGCACATGGAGATCCTCAAGAACCGGATGGTCCGCGACTACAAGCTGAAGGTGCACGTCGGCCGGCCACGGGTGAGCTACCGAGAGACGATCAAGAAGGCCGTGAAGCACGTCGAGGGGAGCTGCATCCGCCAGACGGGTGGCTCCGGCCTGTACGCCAGGGTCACGATCGACCTCGAGCCCGAAACGCAGCCGAAGGGCGCGCCGGTGCTCCACTTCGTCAACAAGATGAAGGGGGGCACAATCCCCGCCGAGTTCATCCCGGCGATCGAGGCCGGCCTGCGAGAGGAGGCCAAGAGCGGCGGACGTACCGGGTATCCGCTGGTCGACATGAAGGTCACTGTTGTCGACGCCGACGCGCACGACGTGGACTCGAACGATCTGGCGTTCCGGTTCGCGGCGTCGGACGCGCTCCGCAAGGCCGCGCAGGAGGCCGGCGCCGTGTTGCTCGAGCCGATCATGAAGGTCGAGATCGTCACGCCCGAAGAGTACCTGGGGAGCGTCACGGCCGACCTGTCGAGCCGCCGCGCGCTGATTGATCGCACCAGCACCCGCGGCAAGCTGATGGTCATCGAGGGCCGGGCGCCGCTGGAGCAGATGTTCGGCTACTCGACGGCCGTCCGGAGCCTCAGCCAGGGTCGCGCCAGCTACACCATGGAGCCCCTGGAATACGCCGCGGCGCCCGATAGCCTGCTCGAGGCAATCGCCGGGATGTGAAGCTGGGGAGGGAACCACGGAAGGCGCGAGGTCACTCGCCGGGACGGTGACAGAGTAAGAGATCCACGAAAAACACGAAATCACACGAAAAAATGCGAGCGAAGTCCGGGGCCGGTGCTGGTCAGCGACCGTGATACTCCCCGTCGCCCGGCCGGGCTGAGGCGGGATGGCGGCCCGCTCGGACGGAATCTGAATTCTTCGTGGGATTTCGTGTTTTTCGTGGTTCTCTCTTTCTCGCTCGGCCCGCGGCCCGCGAGTTCAACGTGTGGTCCCGGTGTGAGGCGCTGGAGATCGGTGCTCCCGTTTCTGCCAGGCCCAGCGGAAGAGGTTGCGAGCGTCGGGGTATCGGCTGTCAGGAGAACTCGATCCGCCCAGGACGACCACGATCAGGTGGTCCGATCCCCGGTGGCCGCTGGCGACCAGGCAGGTGCCCGCGGCGCGAGTCGTGCCGGTCTTGATGCCGTCGTAACCCTCGATCTCGAGCAGGTGATTCGTGTTGGTCCAGGCGACGTTGCGGCGGTTTCCATCAGGGGCGACGACCGCGCAGCCATGTCGGCGGGTGCCGACGACCGCGGCGAACACTGGCTGCCGCATCGCGTGCGCGGCCAGCCGGCAGAGGTCGCGGGCGCTCGAGTGATGCCTGGGCGCAGGCAGACCGTTGGGGTTCGCGAAGTGCGTTTCGTGCAGCCCCAGCTCCTCGGCCACGCGGTTCATCTCGGCGACGAAGCGATCGAGCGGTTGCTCATTTTTCTCATCCTTGACCGACGGCTCGAGCCAGCCGCCAAAGTGCTCGGCGAACGCGACGGCGGCGTCGTTGCCCGAGGGCAACAGCAGGCCGTAGAGCAGTTCGCGCACCGGGATTCGTTCGCCCTCGCGGACCTCCGACGACGAGCCGATGGTCCGATCCGCCCGGCGCGAGAAGGTGACGACCTCGTCGCCGACCTTCGGGTCCATCGCCATCAGCCGGACCACGATCAGGGCCGTCATGATCTTGGTCGTGCTGGCCATCTCGAGCGTGTCCTTCTCGCGGTGGCCCCAGAGAACCTCGCCGGTCGCCCCGTCGGCGATCGCCCAGGCCTTGACCGTGGTAAACGGCGGCCCGTCGAGCGGAGCATCAGGCTTGCGGGTGAAGGTCTCGGCATTGACCACCGCGGGCGGCGGGACGGGCTTCGAGTCTCCGCCCTGGAATGTCCTCGGCTCGCCGTTCGTTGCCGCCCGACCAACCTGCGCCGGGCATGGTCGCGCGAGAACGGCCGCGATTGCGAGGAAGCCGAGGACGAGGATCGGGCGATGAGCCAGCGAGCGCGGGCGGCCGTCGACAAGTCGGGGCATGGAGGATCTCCGGCGGGTAGTCGTGGAAGAACGGGGACGGGCACCTCGAACCCTCGGCGTCCGTTCCCGTTCGATCCGATGAGTGGGTTGTCGTCTGCAAGCCGGAAAAACCGAGGACGGGCATCGCGACGACGCGGAACCCGTCCCCGTTGATCCGGACGTCAATCGGAGTGATCGCCCACCGGCCTCACCGCAGGCCCCGGACGTCAGGCGCTGCGAGCGAAAGCAGGAAGGCCTGGAGCAGCGTCTGTTCGCGGTCGGTGAGCGGGCGGTAGTGCTGGGCCGAGGCCAACGCCTCGCCGCCGTGGAGGCGAATGGCCTCGTCGATCGTGCCGGCGCGGCCGTCATGCATGTAGGGGGCCGAGTCGCGCAGGCCCCAGAGGGGCGGCGTGCGCCACTCCTCCAGCGCGGGCGGGCGATTGGCGCGGCCACCGCGGGCGCCAGCGGGGACGGGCGCAGGCGCCGGCGGCTCGGCGGCCTGAAACGCCTTGTACGACGACGTGTCGGACAGCTCGGGGCTCATGGCGTGGAGCAACAGGTCGGAGTAAAGTCCGTCCACGTCGTCGAGCTTCTCGATGTGGCACGCGGTGCAGCCCGTCGAGCGGAACAACGACCGGCCGAGCTTGCGCGCGGTCGCCTCGCGCTGGCTGTTGGGCTTCTCGACCGTCGGGGCCGGCAGCGAGCGGACGAACGCCGTGAGCGCCTCGCACTCGTCGTAATTCATATCCAGACCCTTCGCCCGGATCGGCGGGATTCTTGGATCGCCTGCCTGGGAGTGGCCGGGAACCTCCAGGCCCAGCTCAACGGCCGCGGCCGACAGGACGAAATCCTTGAGGCTGGCGGTTTGTCCCTTCCAGCCAAAGCGGCCGATCCGGCCGTCGGCGAGCCGCGAGACGCGGCCATTGACCTGCGGCCAGCCGGGATGCCTGCGCCTCGCGACGGCCTCGATGGCCGCGTCGGGGATCGCGTCGATCCGTCCCACGCCGTAGAGGGGCGTCGGGTTGCGCTGCGAGGTCCGGATCGCGATCGTGCCGTGATCGCCCAGAACCCACTCGCGCCACGAGCGGTAATCGGGGTCCTTGCCGTAGCGATGCAGCACGACGCTGGGCGCGTCGCGGAAGCCGGGGTGGATCCGCACCAACTCGGCGAGGTTGGGCGCCGCGGCCGCGGGGCGTCGGCCAGCCCGGCGTGCCCGGTTGCCGTTCAGACCGGGCGGCTCGCCGATGTGGTACTCGAATCCGTTGGGCCCGTAGTTGAACGAGAAGGCATAGTAGAACCCGGTCGAGCCCGAAGGCGCCGTGCCTGCTGGTCGCGCGGTGATCAGCTCGATATTGGTGGCGGCCGAGCCGCCTCCGCCGCCGGCCGGTCCCTGGTGGTGGCAGCCCAGGCACGACCGGTCATTGAAAACCGGCCCAAGGCCGTCGCCACCGTGGCTGCGCCTGTCATCGGGCACCCACTCGCGGACGAACAGCTCGCGGCCGAGCACGATGCGCGCGGCCTCGCGGGCCTTCTTCCGGACCGCCTCGGTCTTATTCTTCGCGTCGGGGCCCGGTGGATCACCGACGACCCCACCGGTCATTGCCAGCCAGACGCTCGCCGTCATCATGCCGCCGACCGCGGCTCGAAACGCGGGGTGCATGTCATGGTCCCTGTTCTGCGTGGTACGATCGCCAATCCCTGATGTCGACTCCAATTCTAGCAGGACCCCGAGCCGCCTGACAAACCTTCGCGCAGCCCTCCAGCCGCCCGGTTTCGCCCGGCGTGGGATTGCCCAACAACCCTATACGTTCCTCAGGCCGCGATGATTCGATCAAATCTCCCAATCTTCACTCGGATCGATCCCGTCTTGCCCGATCGGCCAAACTCGGGTACGTTCCCGCTCCGAAATCGTTTTGAGCGGGTTTGCAACATCGCGCTATCGCCGGCTTGAACGCCCGTTTTCGTTCACCCGTGAATTCGGGAGGCCGGCATGGATGCCAGCATCCGCGGAGCTAGTGCGAGTGCGCGGCCGCGCGACGGACGGGCCGAGGTCACGGCGAGGGTTTTTGATCGGGGCGACGGGGTCGCCGGGCCGCCGCTGTCGGGCCTGCGCGTGGCCCTGGTACACGACTGGCTGACGGGCATGCGCGGGGGTGAGAAGTGCCTCGAGGTGCTCTGCCGGGCCTTCCCCGAGGCGATGCTGTACACTCTGATCCATCGCAAGGGCGCGCTCAGCCCGGCGATCGAGGCGATGGATATCCGGACGTCGCCCCTCCAGAGAATACCTGGGATCTTCCGGCATTATCGCCACATGCTCCCCCTGATGCCGCTGGCCGCTCGAACCTGGCGGCCGAGGGACGTCGACCTGGTGATCAGCCTGAGTCATTGCGTGGCCAAGGCGATCGTGCCGCCCGAGGGGGTGCCGCACGTCTGCTACTGCTTCACGCCGATGCGCTATGCCTGGCAGGGACGGGATACGTACCTCGAGGGGTGGTCGCACCGGCCGATCCGGCGGGCGCTGGCGCGGACGCTGCTATCGAAGCTGCGGCGGTGGGACCGGCGGACCTCCAGCCGGGTAACGCACTTCGTGGCGATTTCGGAAACCGTGCGCGGGCGGATCGCGCGTTGTTACCGGCGCGACAGCCGGGTGATCCAGCCGCCGGTGGATGCCGCGTTCTACACGCCGGATCCGGCCTCGGCCTTCCGATCGCGCGATGACGGCTACCTGGTCGTCTCGGCGCTGGTGCCGTACAAGCGGATCGACCAGGCGATCGAGGCGTGCGCGGCATCCGGGCGCCGGCTGACGATCATCGGCGAGGGCCCCGAGCGCGCGCGGCTGGAGGCACTGGCCGGCCCGAACGTCCAGTTCCTGGGCTGGCAGCCGGACGACGTGATCCGCGACCATTATCGGCGCTGCCGGGCCCTGCTCTTCCCCGGCGAGGAGGATTTCGGGATCGTGCCCGTCGAGGCACTGTCCTGCGGCGCGCCGGTGATCGCGCTGGGCCGCGGCGGTGCGGCCGAGACCGTAGACAACACGGTCGGGCGAACCTATCCCGAGCCGACCGCTGACGGACTGCGCCAGGCGCTCGACGACTGGGAGAGCGCGGGTTGCCCGCACGACCCGGTCCAGGCCCGCCGGCGCCACACGTCGGGATTTCCTGAACC
>JAKAUH010000361.1 GCA_021818605.1 Planctomycetota bacterium | reverse complement strand
GGTGTACGTCCCGGCGGATGACGGGGCGCCCGACAGCGGCGTGCCGCTCGCTGTGCTGCCAGTGTAGTAGGTGAGAGTCAATCCCACGCCTTCCAGCGTCGTTCCATCCGCACCCGAGACGCCCTGAACCGTACCCGACGCGGCGAAGGCCGAACCGCTGAAGGTTCCGCCCGCGTCGGTGACGGTCACGGTCGGACTGGCCTGGGCGATGGTGAAGGTTGCCTGCGCCGAGGCAGACGTGTAATCGGTGCTGCCGGCGAAGGCGGCGACAACGGTGTACGTCCCGGCGGATGACGGGGCGCCCGACAGCGGCGTGCCGCTCGCTGTGCTACCGGCATAATAGGTGAGGGTCAGCCCGACGCCCTCGAGCATCGTCCCCGCCGCACCCGAGACGCCCTGAACCGTACCCGACGCGGCGAAGGCCGAACCGCTGAAGGTTCCGCCCGCGTCGGTGACGGTCACGGTTGGCGTCGCCTGGCCTATCGTAAACGTCGTCTGCGCCGAGGCAGACGTGTAATCGGTGCTGCCGGCGAAGGCGGCGACAACGGTGTACGTCCCGGCGGACGACGGGGCGCCCGACAGCGGCGTTCCCGTGGCCGTGCTCCCGGTGTAGTAGGTGAGTGTCAGCCCAGCGCTTTCCAGCGTCGAGCCGGCCGAGCCGGTCACACCCTGAACCGCGTCGGTCGCGGCGAACGCCGAGCCGCTGTAGGTTCCACCCGCGTCGGTGACGGTCACGGTTGGCGTCGCCGGGTTCACGGTCAGGGTGGTCGACTGGCTGGCGGCGAGAAACGTGCCGTCGCTCGTGTAGGCGTAGGAGATCGTGTCGGGTGAGCCGGAGACGCTCAGCGTATCCAGTCCCGTGAAGGTGGCCGAGAACGAGCCGTCCGACCCGATCGTCGCCGATTGCTTGACCCCGTCGAGCGTGATCGAGACCGACTCGCTCGCCGGGATTTGCGAACCGGCGGCGATCGTTCCCGAGACCTTGACGCTGCTGGTGCCGTAGGTCATCGTCGGCGCCGAGAGCCCCGAGAACGCCGGCTGTACCTGGTTGGTGAGATCGAAGGTGACTCCGGCCGAGGCGCCCGCCGTCGAGGCATTGACGCTGTAAGCCCCGCCGGTCGAGTTGGCCGTCGCGTCCACCGCCGCCGTGCCGCTGGAGTTGATGACCGCCGAGGCCGCCCCGAGCGTGGCCGAGGCGCCGTCCGTCGCGGAGGTTACCGCGAACGCGACCGTGCCGCCGGCCACCGGCTCGACCGAGTTCCTGGCCGTGACGGTGACCCCCAGCGCGGCGAACGCCGAGCCCGCCAGCACGGCCTGCGGTGTGCTGCCCGACGCCGCGGTCATCGTGAACCCCTGGCTCTCGAACGCGCCGATGTCCATGGTGGAGTTCACAGTTCGCGGCTCGCCGCGCTGGTCGATGGTCACGCCGCTCGGGAGCAGGCTGCTATTCCCGACAGCGATGGCCGCGCTGCCGGGCAAGAGCGCGAAGGTCTCGGTCGGCCCGCCGTAGCTCCCCAGCGCCGACAGGCCGAGCGTCGCCAGACTGGACAGCACAATGTTGCCGTTGGCTCCGTTGGTGATCCCGCCCGATCCGCCGGTCCCGATCAGGTTGGATGAGCCGGTGACGGCCAACGCGCCTGCGCCGCTGATGTCGTCGGCCGCCCCGCCCGCGCCCACGTCGCCCGCGACGATCGTGTCGTTCAGCGTCGCGCCGGAGCCGGCGCTCGACTCGTCCAATCCGCCGCCGCCCGTCCCCGCCGAGTTGCCGCTGATCGTCGAGGCCGTGAGTTTGAGCGTCCCGGCATTCGCGATCCCGCCTCCCTGCCCGGCCGTGTTCGCCGTGACGGTGCACTCGATCAGGGTCATCGTCCCCTTGTTGTACACCCCGCCGCCGGTGGTCGCCGTGCTGCCGCTGACCGTGCAGCCCGTGAGCGTCAGGGTGCCACTGTTGTCCACTCCGCCGCCCAGCGCGGCGCTGCCGCCGGAAATGGTCAGGTCCGAGATCGACAGGTTCGCGCCCGACTGGACCTGGATCACGCCCGCGCCGTCGCCCGCGATCGTCAACCCGGCGGAAGGCCCGGTGATCGCGATCGTCGCCGAGGTCGACGACTCCACCAGCGGGCCGGCCGAGAGCATGATCGTGCTGGCCGAGGCGAACGCGGTCGACGAGAACGTGATATCCACCGAACCCGACCGCAGGCTGGCCAGGTCCAGCGCGCCGCGGAGGTCCAGCGAACCCGAGGGCGTGGCCACGCCGTCGGTCGCCGCGCTGACGACCAGCGACGAGCCCGACGCGTACTGGAATGCGCCGATATCGATCGGCGAGTCGAGCGTGAACCCACGTTGATCGGTGCTCGGGGCGCCCGTGGCCGTCCCCGCGCCGATCGCCGCGCTGCCGGGCAAAAGCGCCATGGTCGGAGTCGGTCCCCCGTAGTCGGCCAGCGGGGCCAGGCCGAGCGTCGCCAGGCTGGACAGCACGACGTTGCCGCTCGACCCGTTCGTGATCCCGCCGAATCCGCCGGTGCCGATCAGGTTGTAAGTTCCCGTGACGCCCGAGGCCCCGTTGCCGCCGATGTCGGAGGCGGTCGTCGTGGTCGTCCCCTGGTTGTTGCCCGCGACGATGGTATTCGTGAGCGAGATCGTGCCCTTGTAGGTCGTCCCGTAGTAGTTCTCGAGGCCGCCGTAGCTCGTGGTCGCCAGGTTGTCGGCGATCGTGCAGGACATCAGGGTCGGTGTGCCGCCGTAGTTGAACAGTCCGCCCCCGCGACTGGACGTGTTCCCGGTGATCGTGCAATCGGTCAGGCTCGAGGCGACCTTGCGGAAGTTGAACAGGCCGCCGCCATAAGTCCCGGCTGAGTTGCCGCTGATCGTGCAGGCGTCGAGCGTGGGCGAGCCCTGGTAGGCGCACAGTCCTCCGCCGTACTTCGCGGCCGAGTTCCCGCTGATCGTGCAGCCGGTTAGGGTGCTGGTGCCGTCGATCCACAGACCGCCGCCGTACTTCGCGGCCGAGTTGCCGCTAACCGTGCTCTCGGTCACCGAGGCCGTGCCGCCGAGATAGGCCCCGGCGCCGTTCTGGCCGGCCGAGTTGCCGCTGATCGTGCAATCGGTGATCGTGGGCGTCGTCGCGACCTTGAACGAGGCGTAGACCCCGCCGCCCATGAAGCCGGAATTGTCGGTGATCGTGCAGTCGGTGAGGTTCAACTTGTTCGAGCCGTAGATGCCGCCGCCGTACTCGGCCGAGTTCCCGCTGACCACGCAATCCGACAGCGTGGTATTCCCCTCGGAATGGACCCCGCCGCCGGTCGAGCCCGTGCCGCCGGTGATCGTCAGCCCCGAGATGATGGCCGTGACGGCCTGATTGATCTGAAAGACCTGGCTGGCCTTCGCCGCGTTGATGGTCAGCAACCCGGCCCCAGGCCCGTCGATCGTGAGAGTTCCAGAGTTGCTCAGGACCAGCGCACCCTGGCTCAGGGTGATGGTTTGCGGCGCGCTGAAATCGGCCGGGGCGAAGTCGATCGTATTGGTCCCGCCAGCCAGCGAGGCAGCGCTGATGGCCGCCCGCAGCGTCCCTCCCGAACTGCCGTCGCCCGTGCTGGTGACGGTGAACGTCGACAGCATCCGTCGATCCTCGAGCGCCAGCACCCCCGGCCGGCACCGCCTGCGGCCCGCCGGGGCGCCTCCGCCTGCCTGGACTGGCATCAATCCCTGTCGTCGTCTCTGTCTCTGTCCCTCTCCCTCTCCCTCTCCGTGTCCGTGTCCGTGCCCTTGCTGCGCCCGCCCATTCCGCCGGCTCAAGATGCGTCTCATGATCGGTGCCCGCACAGTCGTCCCTGGATCGGATCGTGTTCCAACCTCGCCCCGCGCGCAGGCGGGCCGGCGAGCCATCTCCTGGCCTGGGCCTCGGGCTCGCTGTTCGAAGCCTAGAACACGTTTCGGACGACGGGCACGGGGAAGCGAGCATGCTCCCGGCCAGCAGTGTCGCCTGCGAAACAGGGCGAAAACCGCATGCATTGCCGAGCGGCAATCGTCAAGTGACAATTTATACGTCAAAAGCGACGTGCGATGAATTTGACGTACATCAAAACCGACGTATTACGACACTCCTCGCCGAACACCACCGCGAGTTTGGAGGCGATAAGGCGTTTTGGCCTTGAAAGATAGGGCTTGCGTCCCCCTGAATGAGGATAGTCAGAACTCTCACCACGGAGGACGCAAGCATGGGCACCGAGACACCCACCATCGTCACTATACCCGTCCGATGCGCTCCCAAGAAGGTCCCTTGCCCGAAGTGCGGTGAGCCGGGCCGCCGCAAGCGCATCCTGCCGCCGCGCCGGGTCCGCACCGTCGCCTACCTGGAGATCACCTGCGGCGAGTACCAGGCCCGCTGCGACTGCTGCACCACGTTCCGAAGCTCCCCCGATGACGTCCTCCCCAGGGCCGCCTATGACAACAAGGTCCGCGACCGACCGGACAGCATCGTCAAGTGGCGTGAGAACGTGGTGGTGTTCAGCGAGGAGTGCCCCTTGTTCTTCTTGTTTTCTCGGTTCGGAGCCCTGGTCTTGGAGCCGTTTCCGCAACGCAACCGGCTCATTTATGTACCACGGTCGCGCGCTCTTGACGTCCGGGCTCGATGGCCCTTTAATGAAATGCAGGCCGAAGTGGCGGAATTGGCAGACGCGCTAGGTTCAGGTCCTAGTGGGCTAACCATGCCCGTGGAGGTTCAAGTCCTCTCTTCGGCATACAGCAAAAGGACTTACGTCGAGAGGCGTGAGTCCTTTTGCTTTTATGGACATCTGTTGTTCCGCCAATTTGCCGCTAGACGGGGCGGTCTCAGGGCAGTTTCGCAGGCGAGCGAACCGCCGATCGGATTGCCGATTCGACGGCCCGCGAGATCGGCATTTTGTCTTGCGATTCGCGCCAGCGTACGAACTGCTCCAACTTGAAGTGGACCCGGCCACGGACCAGTGAGCATCGAGAGAAGAACAAGCGCGGCCCGTGGCCGGGGTCCGCTGGAGCGCGAGGTTAGGCGACGGGCGCGACTGCTCGGGCCGCCAGCGCCTCGCCAGCCGTCCACAGTGCGACGCCCAACAGCACGACATCTTTGAGCAAGAACTGTCCCGGCATGGCCGACAGGGCCGGGAAGCCGCCCAGACTCGCCTCCCAACCGGGTGTGGTGACCAGGAAGCTCAACGTGGTCAGGAACATCCCCGCCGCGAGCCCGCTGCCCACGGCCGAGCCCATCGGCCAGAGCGGACGGAGTGCGATGAGCACCCCGATGGCGATCTCGACCAACCCGAGCAGCGAAGAGAACCCCCTCCCGCTCATGACCCGGTAGACCCAGCTCATCAACGGGCTGTTCGCCACCAACGGCCTGATGCCCTCGGCCTCGCTGGGGGACGGGACTGGCCTCTCCGAGCCGGTCCACGGCTCGGCCCCCGATATCGCCGGGCAGGACCTGGCCAACCCGGCCGCGGCTATCCTGTCGGCGGCGATGCTGCTCCGCCACTCCCTAGGGCGCCTCGCCGAAGCCGAGCGGGTCGAAGCTGCGGTGGCGGCCACCCTGCCCCGAGCCCGTACTGCTGACTTGGGTGGCCGGGTGGGCACCCAGGCTTTCGCTGCGCAGGTGCTCTCGGCCCTCTAGCGGCCTAGCCGCTCG